>CAIJYR010000265.1 GCA_903824965.1 uncultured Thiotrichales bacterium | reverse complement strand
AGGCCATTGAACTGGATCCAAAACTCGCGTATCCATGGAATGGGCTTGGCAATGCGCTACAGAATTTACAGCGATACGATGATGCAGAAGCTGCCTATCGAAAGGCCATTGCACTGGATCCAAAACTCGCGTATCCCTGGCATGGGCTTGGCACTTTGTTCCAGGCTCACTTGCACCGATATGAGGAAGCAGAGGCCGCCTATCGGAAGGCCATTGAACTGGATCCAAAACTCGCGTATCCATGGAATGGGCTTGGCAATGCGCTACAGAATTTACAGCGATACGATGATGCAGAAGCTGCCTATCGAAAGGCCATTGAACTGGATCCGAAAGACGCTGACCCCTGGAATGGGCTTGGCAATGTGCTATGGGATTTGCAGCAGTACGAGGAAGCCGAGGCTGCCTATCGGCAGGCCATTGAACTGTATCCGAAAGGCGCCACTCCCTGGCATGGGCTTGGCAATGTGCTAAGCAACTTGCACCGATATGAGGATGCTGAGGTAGCCTATCGGAAGGCCATTGAACTGGATCCAAAATTTGCTTATCCCTGGAATGGGCTTGGCATTGTGCTTATGGAGTACCTGCATCGATATGATGAGGCTGAGGCCGCCTATCGGAAGGCCATTGAACTGGATCCAAAATTTGCTTATCCCTGGAATGGGTTGGGTCTGCTTCTCCGTGATATTTATCCTCGAAGGACACAGGCTGCACTCAAAGCCTTTGAAGAGGGATTGTCTTTAGCGTCTTGTGACCTGGCGGAGTGTTTTTTACTACAAAACAAAGGCATTCTTTTGGCTAGACTTGGGCAACGCGAAGAAGCACGACAGAGCCTTCAGAAGGCATTGGCTGGTTTTCTTACAAAGTATAATGCTGCCTCCATAGGCAATATCCTGTGCTTGCCACTCCTGCTGGCGGATCAGGAGGGCGTGGCACAGGCGCAGATAAGGGTTCGTGAGTGGGCCGACAAACAGCCCACATCGTTTGATCCAATATTCGCCCTGTTTCTTCAGGCGGTGGTCGAGGATGGGGATCGTACAACGACCTGGGGTGATGCCTCTGCTCGTCTTGCGACGTACTATGACCGTTTCTATGCTATCCAAGGCCTCTACGATCTGGCAGGGTGGCGGCCGGAATGCAAAGAACGGGCACGTTCAGCAGCAAAAACCCTTTTTGATCTCCCCCCCGCACAACTTGCTCGCCTCAAAGACAAACCAACGCCAGAAGGGAATTGGTTGCCCTACCTGCCCTTCCTGGAAGGAAAGAGCGACGGGGCGGGGGATCCGCGTGATATTCCCCTGTGGGAGAATGGGGATGCAGTCCCCTAGCGCGGGTACCAGTGCAAAGATAGTCGTTGACAGCGCACTGGTTTTTTGAGTAAGTTTCGAGGCTTTGGTGCGTCTCGTGCCGCCTGTGCATTCCCTTACGATTGATGGAGATTTTCATGAAGCAAACCTACCAGCCCCACGTCCTCAAACGCAAACGTACCCACGGTTTCCGTGCTCGGATGAAAACCCCTGGAGGTCGCTTGGTACTCAAGGCACGCCGCGCCAAGGGTCGTGCACGTCTCACGGTCTAACCGGATTTCTGTCCTTCGATGACCGTAGCCGAGGTAGGATTTCCCAGAGCACGACGGCTCCTCCAATCGGCACAGTTCGAGCACGTTTTCGCACGATCTTGCAAGGCGGGAGAGTCTTGCGTCACGGTGTTGGCGCGTGCCAATGACCTCCCCTATCCACGCTTGGGGTTGGTCGTCTCCAAGCGGAGCGCGAAAAAAGCCGTCATGCGTAACCGCATCAAGCGGCTCGCCAGGGAAGTCTTTCGCCATCTACAAGATCGCTTGGGCGGTGTGGATCTGATCGTCATCTCTCGCGCTCACCTCGCGGATCGGAGCAAGTCTGCCCTCGCTGAACTGTTCTCCAAGTATTTTGTCAACGCCGCAAGCCGATGCAGAAAGTCTTAATCCTGCTTGTGCGATGCTATCGCTATATACTAAGCCCTCTGTTGGGCAGTCATTGCCGTTTTTACCCTACCTGCTCTCAGTATGCCCTAGAGGCGCTCGATCGCCACGGTGCCTTGTGGGGCACCTGGCTGACCCTGCGACGGCTGTCACGCTGCCACCCATGGCACCACGGCGGGGTCGATCCGGTTCCCGATAAACTTCCCAGGCGTTGATATGGAAAACCAAAAATTACTGCTGTACGTTGCACTGTCCTTTGTGCTGATTCTGCTGTACCAGGCTTGGCAACAGGATTACGGCCCAAAACCAGCGGTGTCCCCTCCGTCGGCTACAGCCACAGCCGCGAGCAGTGCGACCCCTCCGGTCGCGGCAACCCCTTCGGTGGCTACGGATCTCCCTAAGCCGATAGCGGCCTCTCAAGCAGCCCCCACGGTACCCAGTCAACCACAACTGAAGTCGGCCGAACGTGTGCATGTGGTCACGGATCTTTTGAGCGTAGACATTGACGCATTGGGCGGAGATTTACGACAGGTCGATCTACGTGCCTATCCACTCGATGTAGCCGTATCGGACAAACCCTTTCGGTTGATCTCGGATGATCCGAATCAATTTTTCATTGCCCAGGGTGGCTTGTTGGGGAATGGTGCACCGAATCACTATGATTTGTACAAAGCAGAACAAACAGACTACCGTTTGCCCGAGGGGGTTGATGAATTACGCGTGCCGCTCACTTGGCGTGATCCATCGGGTGTGGAAGTGACGAAAAGCTATGTCTTCAAGCGGAATAGCTATCTGGTGCGTGTTGAGTACCAGGTTCACAATACCATGGCCACAGACTGGCAAGGGCAGGTCTACGCACAATTCCAACGCACTGAGCCTCCCAACAAAAGTTCTATGTTTGGCATTTATACCTATACGGGTGCCGTTGTTTCGAGTCCTGAGAATACCTATGATAAAGTGGACTTCGCACGGATGAGAAAGGACAACCTCTCACTGGAAGACAAAAATGGTTGGATTGCAATGATCCAACACTACTTTGCCGCAGCCTGGATTCCGACGCCCTCTTTTCATATCTATACCAAGGTCGTGAACGATCGTTATGTATTGGGGTATATGGGGCCGATAGTCAGCGTTGCCTCTGGTGCAACGGGTACCGTCTCTACGAACCTGTACGTTGGCCCGAAGGAACAGAGTCGCCTAAAAGAAGCCGCCAATAACCTAGAACTGATTGTTGATTATGGAAAGCTCACGGTGATTGCGCAACCGATCTACTGGTTGCTCTCTGTCATTCAGAGCATTGTGTCTAATTGGGGCTGGTCTATTATTCTGTTGACGATCCTCATCAAGGCAGCGTTCTTTCATTTGTCGGCCACGAGCTACAAATCGATGGCGCAGATGCGCCACCTTGCGCCCCGTATCCAGGCACTCAAGGATCGGTATGGGGATGATCGCCAGCGTCTCAACGAAGCCATGATGGAGATTTACAAAAAGGAAAAAGTCAATCCCTTGAGTGGTTGTCTGCCTATCTTGGTGCAGATCCCCGTATTTATTGCGCTGTATTGGGTGTTGATGGAGAGCGTGGAACTGCGTCAAGCGCCTTGGATCTTTTGGATTCATGACCTCTCCGCGCAGGATCCCTATTTTGTTTTGCCGCTCATTATGGGCGCTACGATGTTCGTGCAACAAAAATTAAGCCCCGCTCCCCCTGATCCGATCCAGGCCAAAGTGATGATGGTGTTGCCGTTCTTGTTCACGTTCATGTTTTTATGGTTCCCATCGGGTTTGGTGCTGTACTGGGTGGTCAACAATACCCTTTCTATCGCACAGCAATGGTATATCACCAATAAAATGATCAAAACGTAAGGTATAAGCCTACGATGGAGACCATCGATGTTCAGCGACCCGTTTAGCAACCACAGGGTGTGCCATGCCACTGAATACCATTCCTGAAATTGTCGAAGAGATCCGTCAGGGGCGCATGGTCATCCTGATGGATGACGAGAACAGAGAAAATGAAGGCGATCTCATCATGGCCGCAGAGTTGGTTCGGCCTGACGATATCAATTTTATGGCCCGTTATGGGCGCGGCCTGATTTGTCTCACGCTCACACAAGAGCGTTGTCAACAACTACGGCTGCCGTTGATGGTGCAGGATACCAACGACAAGCACACGACCAATTTTACGGTTTCGATTGAAGCGGCGCATGGCGTTACGACGGGTATTTCCGCTGCTGATCGTGCTCACACCGTGCGTACAGCCGTCGCGCCTGATGCCTCTCCGCAGGATTTGGTGCATCCTGGCCATATTTTTCCGCTCATGGCGCAACCTGGCGGCGTGCTCAATCGGGCGGGTCATACCGAGGCGGGTTGTGATCTCACGCGAATGGCAGGGCTTACCCCTGCTGCGGTGATCGTCGAGATTTTAAATGAAGATGGCACGATGGCGCGTCGTCCTGACTTAGAGATATTTGCCGAGCGCCATGGTGTAAAAATGGGTACCGTTGCGGATCTGATTCACTACCGCATATTGCATGAAAGGAACATCGAACGGGTTGCAGAGACACCCTTGCACACCGAATACGGCGATTTTCGTTTGATTGCATACCTAGATGCGCTGGATCGTGCTTTGCATTTTGCTTTGGTGAGCGGTGTTCTGGAGGAGGATCGTCCGCCTTTGGTGCGTATCCATTTGCAGGATGATCTCTGTGATTTACTGGGGGGTCGATCACTCGGATGTACTTGGCCCTTGCAAGACGCCCTCCGTCGGATTGGTCGTGATGGGGGAGTTGTCCTCATCCTTCGAAAGCCACAGCAAGAACAGGAAATTGTACGTCGAATAAAAGATTTTGGATTGCGCGAACAGGGTGTGCAGTTGCCTCCACAAGAACGAAGCGAAGATTTACGTAGCTATGGTATTGGGGCGCGGATTCTGATGGATCTTGGTATCCACAGGATGCGGGTAATCAGTACCCCCAAACGGGTTCATGCGCTCTCTGGATTTGGGCTAGAGGTAGTGGAGTACGTTGGCCATTGAGAAAGATGCTTTTGAGCTGCCCCCTCTCCGGAGGAGAGGGGGTTGGGGGAGAGGCGGGGGCTGCCTTTGATTCTGCTGTTGATTCTGCGGTCAGATTTGTATAAAAAGAACGAACAGATTCAAAAGATATCCAACCCAGGTATCAGTCAAAAGCAAGTCAAAACCAGTACCCTACCCCTCCCTGCCAACCCCTTCCCTTTCAGGCGAAGAGCTATGCCTAAAAAACCGATTTATTAAAGACGGGTTAATGATATGACCGATAGCAAAGACATAAAGACAGTAGAAGGCCGTTTGAATGCGGAAGGCATTCGTTTTGGTTTGGTGGTAGGTCGCTTTAACAGTTTCATTGTGGAAAGTTTGGTATCGGGTGCGCTGGATACACTCTTGCGCCACGGTGCTTCTTCCAGTGATATTGTGGTGGTACGGGTACCTGGCGCGTTTGAAATGCCACTCGCTGCCTCAAAAATGGCTGGAAGTGGCCATTACGATGCCCTCATTGCCCTTGGTGCTGTGATTCGTGGTGGCACACCTCATTTTGAATATGTTGCCTCAGAATGTGTCAAAGGACTCTCCCAAGTCATGCTGAAACACGATATTCCCGTGGCTTTTGGGGTGCTCACCGTGGACAACATTGAACAAGCGATCGAACGCGCTGGCACCAAAGCAGGCAACAAAGGTGCAGAGGCGGCATTGTCAGCCATTGAAATGGCCCAGGTACTGCGTGGGTTGACGGGGTGACTGCGGAATCTTCCCCTCATCGATATGGCCCATCCTTTGCGCAGTCGCGCACAAAAGCGCGTCGTGCCGCTTTGCAAGCGATCTACCAATGGCAGATCGGACAGCAGCCACTCAGAGAGATTGAGGCATGGTTTCTTGCAGAGCAGGATCTGCGGGGTGCGGATATCGACTACTTCCGTGAGTTGATCCACCAGATTCCTCACCACCTAGATTCGGTGGATCAAGCGATTCTGTCGTCCACAAAACGGGGCATGAGCGATCTAGATATCGTTGAATTGACTGCCTTGCGTATTGGCGTCTATGAATTGCTCTACCGCCCTGATATCCCATACCGCGTTGTCATTGACGAGGTAATCGAGTTGGTGAAGCGTTTTGGTGCTGAGAAAGGACATCTTTTTGTCAACGGCGTGATTGATCAACTCGCACACCAATGCAGACCCTCAGAAATGCGCGAATAAAAGATAAATCAGGTGTGCTCAGCCAATCGTATCGAGAAACGCGGGCAAACCCGTGGCTGGATTGCCCTTCAGGAAGGTGCGATCCAGTAAAATATTTCCAAAAGTACAGCTCGACTCAGGAATAAGAGCACACGCATGACAAGCTGCACGGTTCATAAGCCCCGGCCCTTGCCCTTCGTGCTTGGAACAGACAGGGTCCAACGAGCACCAATCGGCGTGATCAAACACACCAGACAGCAAAGAAAGGAATCGGTTCGGTGTCGCCAATTCTGCCAAACCACCCAATGACCCCATCACATCAGAAACAGCAATATACACCAAGATACCCGACATCGGTGGTTTTCCCACACCGCAATAGATACGCTCCCTCAGAGAAGCGGCTGGGTATCCTGCCTGTGTTTCCATTTGTCTGATCAGCAAGTGCGAAAGGGTGTGCAACAACAAAAAACGAGGGTTGACATCCAGACTAGGATCAACACGTAAAGAAGCATCCTGACAGCGACGGCGGAAACTGTCCGCCTGATTTCGAACAGCGGGCAGAGATTCCCAGGGACGCAGCCACTCTTCGTGTAAGCTGAAAAAAACCCCTTCTCCATACAATTCGATGGCAGGCAACCAATCACTTTCGCCCACAATGTCGGGGGGTACCAGTGTATCCCCCCCTAGGCGATTGAAACCCTTGAGTACCATGATCTCCCGAATGCGGTTCACCGCGACGAGGTGGTTGACCACCGTGATCATGCGGTGTTGCCTCGTACCTTCTTGGAAATGGGTTTTCAAGGATTGCCAGGCGGTCGTTTGGTGTTGCGTCACGAAATCTTCGTCATCGCCCATGTCTGGCCATTCGTTGAGAAAGGCCAGGTATTCGCTTCCGAGCAAAAGATCCGTCCCGTGCTCGTCATGGTTTGGGTAGCCTTGCGCGATGGCGTGTTGTGCTTCTTCCACCGCCTCCATAGAGCAACGAAAAGCAGAGGCAATCTGGCGCAGTGCGGATTTCTTGGCGAGTGGTGTTCGCGCTTGGCTCAAGAGTCGCATTTTTTGAGAACTGCGGTATAAACGATCTACCACAGAACCTTTGCGAACACGCGATTCTGGCGGAATGACCAAGGCGTTGCGGGTTACAGGCGTGTGTACTCGCACATCATTGATTTCTACAATTTCGGCGCTTCCCTCTAGCGTCTCTATGCAGAGATCATGACACCATGGTTGTCGCGGTTCTTTCCCGAAGAGCACAGGGGTAGCTTCGGAGAACGTGCTCTCCGCACCACAGCGATCACACCGCAAGCGCCGTTGGGAGCCTTTCTGATCTCTCAAGCGCAAATAGGGGTGTGCATCGTTTGGTTTGCATTTTTTCTGTGCGGGTTGTCTTGCATCCGCATGGGCAAGAAAATGCCACGGGACATCCGCCATAGAACCTGCTGCATGTACTAGAATCCAAGGGACTTGCTCTACCTCGGATCGTTTTGCACATCCGATGCATCTTGGTTTATCGCCCTCACCCCTGTCTTGCCAGGGTTTGTAATACAACAAACCGCACTCTGAGTTTAGGCAGCGCGTCCAAAAAGGGAAGCGCACCGCAGGGATCGATCGTGCCGTGGGGGGTTCACGCAAGGTCTGGCTGATGCCGAGGGCACCACGCACGCGATCGACATAGCGCAGCACTTCGCCGAGTGGCTCTTTCCATTCCCGAATGTCCTTCACTGTCATCAGGTACGTTGGGCCTCGCACTATGGCACCCACCGAGCAGTGACGCAACAGGTGAGACAGTCGCACGGCGATTAAATCCGGTTTGTTGCCCACGGCCTTGTGATTCAGGGCTGTATTTCGGTGACGATGGGCACGGGTACCGGAATGCCGTGTAGTTCTTCGGAATCGGTCAGTCGAATCTCGTTGGTGGCTCGTTTGATCGCGTCGGTATCCAGAGAATAGTGCGTTTTCCCTTCGACCGCCTTATGAATGAGCTTGATGAGCGCATTTTCTTCGATGACCTTCCCTCGTTCCTCGTCCATAGGGGGAAAGACTTGCAGATACAGCACACCGGCCAACCACCCCAATTTGAAGGGCTGATTGATCAATCGCACGGGAGTCCCCACCGGTACATCCTTGAACAACACCTCGATGTCCTCTGGATACAAACGCATACAGCCGTGGGTAACACGCATGCCGATACCCCAGTCCCTACCAACACCAACGTCAACCCCATGAATCAGGTAGCCTTTGATCCCTAAGCGCAATGCATATAACCCCAAAGGGTTTGCCTCCCCCGCAGGTACCACGGCAGGCAGAATGTCTCCCTTCGCTGCGTGTTCTCGTCGGATACTCGGTGGGGGTGTCCAAGTCGGGTGAACGACTTTGGCAGCTACCGACGTCAGGCCCAAGGGGGTATTCCAATCCATACGACCAACACTGACAGGGTAGGTGATCACCATGGGTGCCTCCCCCTTTTTGGGTTTTGGATAGTAATACAACCGCATTTCGGGCAGATTGACAACGATGCCTTCGCGTGGCGCATCCGGTAACACATGCCGGGTGGGCAACACTACCTGTGTGTAGGGAGGCGGGGATAAAAAATAGACTCCTGGATTGGCATTGGTGATTTCATTAAAACCGAGACCGTGTGCACGAGCCACATCCAGCAAACTCTGCCCAGGAGGTACTATATCTGTTCCCGCTTCTCCGACCACACCCACATCGTCGGGGGGCAAGACATAGGAGGCAGGGACGGCCCATCCTGGTTGGGTCGCAAACACCGTGACAACGAGGGCAACGAGGGTACACCAGACAAGTCGTTTGAATGGCATCGAATTACTTCACAATTTTGAGGTTCGGGCGGCCGGATCGTGGTACGGGCGGAGCGGGGTGAGTCGGAGGCGGCGCGTTCTCTTCTTCGGCCAGTTCCTCGGGGGCGAAATTCATCCCCTGGCCATTTTCCTTCGCGTAGATGGCCAATACCGAACGGATGGGAAGACGCACCCCCATCGCTTTGCCAGAAAACCGTGCCCTGAAAGTGATCCACTCGTTCCCCATCGCCAAGTCCTGTACGGCACTGGGTGTGAGGTTAAGCGTAATCCGTCCCTCTTGTACGTATTGGAGCGGGACTTCCGTACCCTGCGCCTCTGCGTCGATTACGGCGTAAGGGGTAAGATCATTGTCGATGATCCACTCGTGGAGTGCGCGAACCAAGTAAGGTCTGATTGAAGTCATCAATGTCTCCGAGAAACCCTGCCCTTCAGAGCGGGGATGAAAGGAGACGGTTTT
>CAIJYR010000264.1 GCA_903824965.1 uncultured Thiotrichales bacterium | reverse complement strand
TCGCTAGATTTAGGGGTCAACAGGATAGGCGAGGAAGGGGCGCGGGCGCTCGCCAAGCTCTCCAACCTCACTTCACTTGATTTAAGGTTCAACAGGATAGGCGATGAAGGGGCGCGGGCGCTCGCAAAATTATCCAACCTCACTTCGCTTAATCTCCGGGACAACAGCATAGGCGATGAAGGTGCGCGGGCGCTCGCCAATCTCTCTCACCTCACTTCGCTTGAGTTAGGCTATAACAGAATAGGCGGTGAAGGGGCGCGGGCGCTCGCCAATCTCTCCAACCTCACTTCGCTTGAATTAGGCGGCAACAGCATAGGCGAGGAAGGGGCGCGGGCGCTGCTGACCGCTTGGTGCAAACGACCGAACGCGAATCAGTTGCAACGCCTTGACCTCCGCAACAATCACCTAGCAGCATTTCCTCTGCCCAAAGAAACCATTAACTCCAAGGATCTACAAGCTATTATTGCTGCTTGGCGGGCTGTTCTCGCATCGGAAGAAAAGGGGCAACTGCGCCCCCTCAACACAGCCAAATTGTTGGTGGTTGGTAGCGAGGCAGTGGGTAAAACCTCACTCGTTCGGTATTTGGAAGAGGGGAAGGCATGCAATCCGCATGAGCCTAAAACCCCCGGTACTGAGATCCACGAACGCATTGAAATCAGTGGGTGGTCGCCAGATGCAAGTGAAATGATGGTCAATATTTGGGATTTCGGCGGCCAGGAAATCATGCACGGAACGCACCGCTATTTCTTGACCCAGCGTAGTCTCTATCTATTGGTCTTGGAAGATCGACGGGAAGACAACCCACCGATTTATGACTGGCTGAACATCATTGAGAACCGTGCGGGTGCTTCACCCATCCTCGTTATCATCAATAAATCTGATAATGGCAAGGAGGCGCTCCTTCTGCCGAGGGAAGCACTGAAACGTGATCATCCAAGCATCGTTGCGTTCCATCGAACCTCCTGCAATGATGACGAATGTTCAAGAAATCGTATCGAAGACTTGCGGAAACGGATTGCCAATACGCTCAAAGAACACCCATCGCTTGCTGAGATTCGTAACCCGGTACCCGCAAGCTGGTTATGGGTGAAAAGTTCGATTGCCGAGGCAGCCAGTGCGCTGCAAGTCTTGCGCCTGGCCGATTTTGAATTACTGTGCGAAAGAGTACCCGCGACCGAACGGGGGAGCGATCAGGATCTGCGCAGCCCTGACGAGCAGCGTGCTCTGCTGCGTTTGTTGCATGACCTTGGGGTGATCGTCGCCTATGGGTTCAAACCAGGTGATTTGGTGGTGAAGCGCGAGACCGTTTTGCTCGATCCGAATTGGTTGACGGGTGCCATTTATACCATTCTGAACCACCCAGAATTGCGAAAACAGAACGGCATTTTCCACAAAGATCAGCTCACGCAATGGCTGAAGCCAGAAACCCATCCCCTCGAACGCCACGAATACATCTTGACGATGATGCAGGAGGAGGATCTAGGGTTGTGCTTCCCCTTGCCTGGTGCCTCTGATCAGTTTCTTGTTCCAGAGGGATTGCCCGTAGAGATTGAAGGTTTCCAGCATGATGAGTTCTGCAAAGAAGATTGTTTGCGCTTCCGTTACCGTTACAACAAACTGTTACCGCGTGGATTGCTACCGCGTTTCATCGTGGAAGCCCACAAAAAACTAGAGAGTGTACGACGCTGTTGGCAATCGGGTGCTGTGTTCGAGGCTACGCACTGTCGCGTGTTGGTGAGTGCTGATCGTAATAAGCGCATCGTGGACGTTGCTGTGAAAGGGCAGCCCACGTTTCAGCGAATCGCGTTGAACATTATCCTGGACGATTTGGATCGGGTGCATAAACTCCATGGCGATCTCGGTGTGGAGGCGCGTGTTCCCCTATCGGAACAACCAGACGTTGACGAAGGCTACGATCATCTGCTGGTTTTGGAGGCAAAAAAAGAGGCAGGGCCAGACTGTGTTCTCTGGCCTACTGGCGCTCATCGGGGTTATACAGTACGTGAATTACTCGACGGCGTTCGTCGTGAGACCAACAGAAAACAGGAGAGAGGCATGTCTGAATCGAAGATAGAGTTTAAAGAAAAGGTCGAACATGTCACCATCGTAACTGCCACTGGGCCTAACGCACAAGCGGTGGGTCGGGATAAGATTACGAACATTGTCCAAGGTGGCGGCACCATTGTGCAAAACCAAATTGAAGAACTGAACAAGCTCATTGAGTCTCTCAAGAAAGAGACCTTCCCTGACAAAGAGAACGCTGTCAGGCATCTAGAAAACGCAAAGGAAGCAGTGGAAGAACAGGACGAAGGAGCCATTGTCAAAGGGATCAAGAAAGCATTCGGTATCATTCAGACTGCTAAAGATGTTCTCGGGGAAGGGATTCTTGAACAGATACAGTCTGTGTGTAGACTTTTTGGATTGTAGTGCTAGATGCGAAAAGCCTTTGATTTTCAGCTTGCCCCTCTCCTGAAAGGAGAGGGGATGGGGAGAGGTAATCTTCTGGGTTTGACTTGATCTTTATTTTGGATTTGATTGCTTTCTTCATTCTGAAAATAAAAAACATATAAAATCAACAATCAAAATCACAAGTCAAAACCAGCTGCCCCCCCTCCCCAAACCCCTCCCCTCGCGGGAAGGGGCTATGTCTAAAGTCAACATCAGGTCTCGTTTTCGGCACGGTGCAATGCTGCAATCAATTCGGCCTCTCCTCTGGCCAATCCGAACGTGTTGACCAACTGCTCCACATTCGCACCCTGATGAGCAAGGCGAATCGCTGCACCATAGGAGGTCTCGCCAGGCTCACCCGCATGAAGCTGTTCCTCCTGACGTCGGGCAATCTGCCGCAAGCGTTGCTCCACCGCCTCCAACCGACCTTCCACCACACGCAAGGATTGCTCTCGTGCTTGGATACGCTCCATCGTATCCGCCTGACAAGCACAAAGCGCCGCCACGTCGTCCTGCAAAACACGCAGACGCGCCTCTAACAACCCTGTGTCGTCTGCTCGGTCGGGATGCCGATGCGTCACACGCCACATCACCACACCAACCACCCCAACCAGCAGACCCCCCACCAACATCCACCACAGGGCACTCACGGCGTTTACAATCCACCGACCTCTGACCACTCATCGTCACTGAGCAACTTGTTCAAGTCGACCAGAATGAGCAGTACATCGCCTCGGCTCGAAACCCCCAAAATATAACGAGACGTCTCATCATTGCCCACATTGGGGGCCGTCTCAATCTCCGAGGCCCGCAGATCCACCACCTCCGCAACACTGTCGACCAAAATGCCGACCACCTGTTTCTCCGCCTCAATGATCACAATGCGCGAAGCATCGTCCGGATCACGCGGCGTAAGATTGAAGCGGCGTCGCGCATCGATCACCGTCACGACATTGCCACGCAGATTGATAATCCCCAGAACATAGTCGGCCGCTCCAGGTACTGGCGCAATCTCCGTGACGCGCAAGACCTCTTGCACCTGCATCACATTGATGCCATACGCTTCATTGTCCAGTCGGAACGTCACCCAGCGCAAGATTGGGTCTTTGTTGGTCACGGCAGTGGTATTCATTTTTTTGTGGCTCCGGTTCGATTCTTTTCTAATGTATTCCTGTGGGGACAGGAGTGTGGACTAGCACTCTCGTCCGGCGTGGCTGCGCATCTGGCAATAGCGGGCACGTTGTGCGCTGTCACCAACAGCATAGGGCGCAATCACTTCCAGGCTGGTTGGCACAATCCCAAAGGGCAAAGAATGACCATTGACACAGGTAGAATCCGTCTGTAGAGAGAGATAATTGTCCATGGAAAAAGGTTTTCCGGGTATCCGCTCTAGGATCTTGGCCTGTAATTGCGAGAGTGCTGGACTGAGCCTAAGAATAACACGCTTGCGGTGCAGCAGACCGGAGAGATAATCGACGATTTGATACAAGGTATACACCTTCGGGCCGCACAGGTTGTAACGCTGGCCGTGGCTCGCCGGATTCTCTAGGGACGCAACCATGGCCGCCACAACATCTCCGACGTAGACTGGCGCAAGACGGGCCTCGCTACAAGCGAGTGGCAGCATCGGTGCGAGACGCAATAAAAAAGCAAACCTGTTCAGAAACTGATCGCCACGGCCAAAAATGACCGACGGGCGAAAACTCGTCACAGCAAAACCCGGCCCCGCCGCTGCGTGTACCACATCTTCCCCTTCTCCTTTGGTACGCAAGTAGTAACTGAGCGCAGTGGGATCGCCCGCTTTGAGCGCACTCATGTGGAGGAGTCGACCAACACCCGCCGCTTTGCAGGCGTTTACGACGGTGCGGGCCAGATCTACGTGGGCGCGACGAAAACCACTGCCATTGGAGGATCCCCGTTCGTTGAGAATCCCTACCAGATTGATAACAGCATCCACGCCGCTCAATCGGTTCTGCAAGGCTTGTTCGTCATAGATATCCGCCGTCAAGACTTCCACGTCCCTGGTGGCCAGGTCACGGTGGCGCTGGGGGTGGCGACTCAGTACCCGCACCTGGTAGCCACGTTGAACCAGGGCAAGGGACAAATGCCGACCCACAAAACCAGTCCCACCCAGGATACAGATTTTCTTAGCCTTCATAGTCTTTTTTAACCTCTTTGTTGGTCAAAAGGCGGTTAAGCAGCACGTGCGTCACCGCACTCTTGCGAGCCGACGGTGATGGAATCGATATATCTTAACCCAAGTTGCCACCTATCAGGCGACGAAGACCGCATAAGAAATATGATATTTCAGGCTGCGAATTGAAAGCTGTGAGCCAGGACAAACAGAAATGCTTTTAATTCAAAACCAGCACTGGTAACTGCATGAATCGT
>CAIJYR010000263.1 GCA_903824965.1 uncultured Thiotrichales bacterium | reverse complement strand
TCACCTATACCGCTGGCGATGGCAAGCTTACCTACAGCAGCGGGAACCATACGTGGAGTTTGGTCATCCCCGCTGGCAGCGCCCTCATAAGTGGCACGACCTACAACGTCACGGCAACGGTCACAGACAGCAACAGCAACACGATCTCCGACGCGACCACCAACGAGTTGATCGTCACCCCCGTTCCCACGGTCACGGCCGCAACCGTCGCGACGACTACGCCGACGATCACGGGTAGCGCCACGGTGGGCACGGGAGAGTCGCTGACGGTCGCAGTGAATGGCACCACTTATACCGCTGGCGATGGCAACCTGACGTACAACAGCAACGCCAATACCTGGAGTCTCGCAATACCAACTGGCCACGCCTTAACGAGTGGCACAACCTACGACGTCACGGCGACCATCCTAGACGCCAACCATCACATGATCTCCGATGCAACGAGCAGTGAGTTGGTGGTCAACACCGTAGCACCGATTGTCTACGGTCAAACGACCAGCAATGTAACGCCTACCCTTACGGGGACGGCTACGGTTCTTGCCAACGAAAGACTCACCGTCCAGGTGGGCGGCGTAACCTATACGGCAGGAGATGGGAATCTCAGTTACGATCGTGTATACGGGACGTGGAGCCTAGCGATTCCGGTGGCCCATCCGTTAAGCGATGCGACCACCTATGCGGTCACTGCCACAGTGACGGATGCGGCGGGTCATTTCACCCAGGATACTGATAGGCTTGTAATAACGACCATGGCCACGATCACCCATGCGCCTACCCCCGTGCCCACGCCAACGGTAACGACGATTGCTAGCCCTGTCACCGTCAACACGGCCGTAACGACCTTCGATACGGGTAGTTCCCGCACCAGTGCCTATAGCACGTCTACCGCAAGCAATCCTGGGGGGTCTGCGGGGCCATCGACCCTTACCGTGAGCGCGTCCACGCTTTCTGGGAACAGTGCTTTCTCCAATGCCTCCCTTACCTCCGTGTTCTCGTCGTCTGCCAACCTCTCTGTGAGCAGTACGCCCTCGGTGGTTGCGGCACCAGTACCAGCACCTGCACCCGTCCATGACGCGACGCCAACGAGTCAACCCTCTGCCTCTGCATCGTTCGGCAGTCCTGCCTCATTGAACCAGGCTTCCGCCACCTTCGATCTCAATGTTGGGAGTAATGTATCCGGCGCTGCAACCTCTGGCGTGCAAAATACCCCATCGAATGAGATTGGTGCTGGCATTTCCATCGTATCTCAGGCCACCGTCCAAGGCACTGTACAAGAGATAGCCGTGGTCAAAGCAGTCGTTAAGATTGACCTAGGCTTGGTGCCCAATGCAGATATGCTGGTGGTCACGAGCAGCAATCCGAATATTTCTGCAACCTACGATCCGGTCACGGGAACCCTGACCATGAGCGGAAAGGCAACGGCCTCCGAATACCAGAGTCTGATTAAATCGCTTAAATTGCAGAATACAGGCGGTGGTGATGTGACAGGAGAACGGACGATTCATTTCTCGGTACTCAATGATCAGGGAAAAACGATATCTGGTGTCAAGCAGTACAGCAATACTCCCACCGAGCATCCGACACAAAAGAACGAACCACATGGTCGTGCCCCTGTATTGTTCCAGCGTTTTGGCGGGGTCGCGGTTGCTTCGCTGGATAAAACCACCGTTGTCTCTTCGAGAGACACCCTGATCCCCAATGGCAGGGAATCTCTTGCTTCACAATTGGCACACCTGCGTCACAAGGGGCAAATGGATCGTCACCACCTAGCACAGCTTGCTTAAACACGCCATTTTCAAGCTTGATCCAACCCTGATCCAACCCTGATCTAACCATGATTTATAAGGAGTCCTCTCATGCAATCCAGCAAGCCTCTTGTGGCTGTATGTGTTTGTATAGCCATGATCGCTGGTTGTAGCATCACGCCGATGCCGCTTTCCACCGCTGAGATTGATCAGCGAATACAACTCGACCGGCAGGCCATGTTTTCCACGCAACCACCGGTCACAGCACCAATCACCTTTACGGAGGCGCTTGGACGTGCCTACCTTTTTAATCTAGAGAATCGGCTCAAGGCTATGGAAGATGCCCTTGCACAGGGTCAGTTGGATTTGGCCTATTATGATATGCTGCCTCGTCTGACTGCCTTGGCGGGTTATAGCAACCGCGACAATGATGGAGGGGGTACTGCAATCAATCTGCGTACTGGCGTGAGCACGACCGATCCTACCGTCGCAGAGGAACGCACCCACCACACAGAACAGCTCGCACTCTCATGGAATCTTCTTGATTTTGGACTGTCTTATGTACGTGCAAAACAACAAGCCAATCAACTGCTGATTGCCAAAGAACACCGGCGCAAAACCCTCCAGAACATCACGCAAGATGTTTATTCGGCTTATTATCGTGCCCTGGCCACGCAACGCCGTACCGCAGATGTGGAACGTTTGCTTGGCCGTGCCGAAAAAGCCTTGGCGGATGCACACACCATTGAAGAAAAAGGCTTGGCCCCCCCTGTCCAGATTCTGTTGTACCAACGTGGATTGATTGAGATTCTGCAACAAATGCGTTCCCGTCGCAATGAATTACAAAGTGCGTATCAAGAATTGGCAGCACTGATGAATTTAAAACCTGGCACACAGTATTCCTTGGCGGATGGTACACCTTCTGTGGTTCCCCCTTTGCCAGAAGATGTTGACCATCTGAGCGAGGTTGCACTGCGGTACCGTTCTGAACTGCGTGAGGAAGATTATCGCGACAAGATCAGCCAACTGGAGGCAAAGCGTATCCTGCTGTCGATCTTGCCGTCGATTCAGATCGAAACGGGTATCCATGGAGACAGCAACAAATACCTTTACAACAATCGCTGGTGGGAGAGTCAAGCCAACATTTCCTTTAACCTGTTCCGAGTGTTTTCAGTACCCGCGTCCGAACGCCAGATGGCAGTACAGAGCGAGGTTGACCGCGCCCGTCGGATGGCAATGGCCATGAGCATTGTGACGCAAGTACATCTCGCGGTAGAGCGTTATCGTGAGACCGTGACTGATCTTCAACTCAGCAAGCAATTGGCCAGTATTGATAAACGCGTCAACCAACAAGTGGCCAATGGCGTACAAAGCCAAACCGAAGGAGAACTCGAACAGATCCGCGCAGAGGCGCGTTCTTTGCTCTCGAATATCCAGGACGATTACGCACAAGCCTCGCTGTACGGTGCCTATGCAAGGTTAATGAATTCGGTTGGTCTGGATCTCATCGACGCGGATGTGCCGGACAATCTGAGTGCTTTAACCAAATTGCTGGATCAGCGTTTGCCCACTTGGTCTGTTCAGAATGTCGAGGCTACACCGTCTACATTGTAAGAATTTGCGTTTCTCTGAGAAAGGATCTGATCTTGTTCATGCGTGCTTGTCTTTTGCTATTGGGATCTTGGCTGTTCGTGGGTGCGCTGTTTGCGCAACCATCCACCCCAGAGCCTCAACCATCGGCTGCCAAAGCGCATCAGAAAACAGAGGTTCGCGTCCTGTTGGTGGCAGAGCGGGAGGCGCTGCTGTCGAGCGCAATCGCAGCCCGGATTACGGCCCTCCCCATACCGTTAGGGGGTACGTTTAAAACAGGAGACGTGCTGGCACAATTTGATTGCACAGAACAAAATGCACGGCTCGGCATCGCAGAAGCAGAAGTGGCTTCGGCCCATGCGACCATGCTTGCCAAACGGAAATTACAAGCGTATCACTCCACGAGTGAACTCGAAGTCCTTGTGGCCTCTGCAGCCTTAGCCAAAGCCCAGGCCGAGGTCAACCTGGTGCGTGCGCAGATACGCAACTGTACCGTTCTCGCCCCTTTCTCCGGTGCCGTATCGAGAATGCGCATACGCACTTTTGAAACCATTGCTCCCGGTCAACCGATCCTAGAGATCGTCGACAATAGCTCTTTGCGTTTCCAGCTTCACGTCCCCTCCCATTTCTTGTCCTTCCTACAAATCGGAAGCCGATTTGACGTGAAGATTGACGAGACCGACCACACCTATCCGGCACGTGTATTGGCTATCGGGGGACGGATCGATCCCGCCAGTCGAACGATAGAGATATTGGCAACGATTGACGGCGTCTTCAAAGAATTGGTTGCAGGCATGAGTGGTGTTGCCGGATTCGATGGCGAATAACCAGCAACCCTTTTCCGTAGCCACGGGACAGCCACCGATACTGTCCACGTTGCTTTCGCTTGCACAAGAAAGTGGCAACGCGAGCAGCCTCGATCAAGCCGCTTACGTGATGGTGAACAGGACGTTTGAGCTGGTTTCCTACCGGACGGCCTTGTTATGGCAACACAACGGCCCAAGAGGGGGGCGTGTTACCCATGTGTCCGGTCTCGCCATCGTCGAGCACAACACGCCCTTTTTGTTATGGATGCGCGACGTGTGTGGGCGTCAGGATGCCGAAACCCACGATCCCTATCCCATCGAGCGGGGTCGCTTACCCCCCGAACTGGCCGATGCTTGGGATCATTGGTTGCCTGAATACCTGTTGTGGGTACCGCTGCCCGCACCAGAGGGTCTTGCGGCGGTGGGTGCGTTGTGTCTTGCTCGCGACAGCGCGTTCGATGCCATGGAGCAGGCGCGTTTGGCTGCACTGGCGCGGTTTTATGGGCATACCTTGTGGGCTTGGCAGCGTGGTCGATTGCATTTTCGTGTATTCCTGCGTCGCTTCTTTTCGACGTGGACAAGCCGTATCTTGCTGCTGACGATCTTCGGCGCGTTACTCTATCCGTTCAATCAATCGGTCATCGTACCCGCCGAAGTCGTGCCGATTGCTCCCATCACACTCGCTTCTCCCGCAGAGGGAACCATTCAAACGGTCTTGGTGCATCCTGGCGAGACGGTGCAGACGGGAACCGCCCTTTTTATGTTGGACGATACGGATACCCGCAATCGACTGGCGGTTGCACGCAAATCACTCGCCTTGGCGCAAGCCGAATGGCTTCGTGCCAGTCAGAAAGCTTTTGGGGAAGAAGAGGCTCGCGCTGAAGTCACGGCACTCGGAGCACGTATCGAGGAACGTCGCGCAGAAGCCAATTATCTTGACGAATTGTTGCATCGGTTGACCGTGACCGCTCCCATCGATGGGGTGGTACTGTTCAACGATCCGACTGAACTCATGGGAAAACCCGTGGTCATTGGTGAACGGATCATGACACTGGCCAATCCTGCACAGGTCGGCGTACAAGCCTGGTTGCCCCCTTTTGATGCCATTGCGCTTGCCCCAGGGACACGCATGGTGTTGTCTTTGCATACGGCTCCCCTGTCTGACCTAGAAGCCACCCTGGTGGAAACGAGCTACGAAACCCAAATGGCACCAGACGGTAGCAGTGCTTATCGAGTGCTCGGTTATTTTTCTGCGGGTGTGGTACCCCACCTTGGTCTCAAAGGTACCGTGCGTATTTATGGTGATCGTGCATCACTGCTCTACCAGATGTTGCGCCGACCCTTGGTGACGTTCCGTCGGATGGCGGGTTTTTGAGATGGCGCTACAGCCGCTTGCGCCACTCCCCATGCTTCGTCAGGATATACGCATATTCCCTGCCGGTATCACGCGTGAGGGTGCGCAACAATGGCGTTTGTTTGACCCTTTATGCAATCGTTTTTTTCAACTGAGTGAAGCAGAGGTTGCTTTATTAGAACAATGGCCACAAGGTACCCCTTTGGCGGTGCTCTCGAGCGTGGATCTACAGATGCCCGCTCCGCCCGATGAAGCGGCCCTTGAAGCCCTGATCCTCTTTTTGCACCATAACCAGCTCTTGGCGCGTCCTACCCAAAAGGATGTGTCAGCCTTGCTTCCCCTCGCACCACGACGCCGACACTGGATGACGTGGTTATTGCACAATTATTTATTTTTTCGTATTCCGTTGGCTAATCCAGATCGGGTATACGCTTGGCTTGCGCCACGGCTGGCATGGATGTTCACAAAAAACTTTCTTACGCTGGTGGCCATCGCCAGTGTGGTCGCATGGTATCAAGTCATCACACAATGGGATCGCTTTTTTAACACGTTTAGCTTTGTAGCAAACTGGGTTGGCGTATTGCTCTTCCTGCTTGGGTTGGGTGTCTTAAAAATCGCCCATGAAATCGGACATGGTGTGGCAGCGCGTCATTTTGGGCTGTGTATACCCAGCACCGGCGTTGCCTTTTTGGTGCTGTGGCCGGTACTGTATACCGACGTGAACGAAATCTGGCGCCTCAAAGACCGATACCAACGCTTTACGGTCAGTGTTGCAGGGATTGCAACGGAATGGGTTTTGACGATCATTGCAACACTGCTTTGGTCGATTCTACCAGAAGGGCCGCTACAAAGCGCACTCTTCGCGGTAGCAGCCGTAGGATGGGTAAGCTCATTGTTCATCAACATCACGCCGTTTATGCGCTTCGATGGGTATTATTTACTCTCGGATTGGCTCGATTATCCTAATTTACATGACACAATGTTTCTTGCGGCGCGGTATGTATTGCATCGTACCTTAGGACTCATGACAACGCCGCCAGACACACGAGGAATCCGCTTGTCATTCCTTGCAGCGCTTGGGATTGCCACGTGGATGTACCGTGGTACAATTTTCCTAGGAATCGCCTGGTTGGTCTTTCATGTATTTACGAAAGTATTGGGTACGTTGCTGGCCGCAGTCGAACTTGGTTGGTTTATTATTTCACCTGTGTGGCAGGAAATGGTATTTAACCCAAGTTGCCACCTATGACCACCATCAGAATCCTTCCAAGAGGTAATGGATTAATGTAGCCTTATAGTAATCAATCTATTGGTTGCCGATGGGGAAGTAAAATGGACGAGATGATTATAGTAACATATTGTAT
>CAIJYR010000262.1 GCA_903824965.1 uncultured Thiotrichales bacterium | reverse complement strand
TGCCCCTCTCCTGAAAGGAGCTACCGTATGCACACATCTTTTTCGAGCGTGCTCTATCAGATTGAACGATAAAGACAATTCTGATGTGCCCAAACGAATAATCTTGCGATTTCTCTCTCGCATCATCAATGGGTTACAAAGATGTGTGCATACGGTAGCCTGAAAGGAGAGGGGTTGGGGAGAGGTGGTCTGCTGTTTCTGACTTATTTTTTTCTGATCTTTATACGAATAATCACCCAATTCTAATTATCTAAAGGAAAATTAAAAATGAAAGACACAATAATCCAAGTCAAAAGCTCAACCCCCTCCCCTGCCCCTCCCCCATTCACGGGGAAGGGGTTTATCAAAGGCTAGAAGGCTTTTTGATAACGTCCCACAGCCTTTTGCAACAGCGCATCAGATCGTTCCTGGCCCAGCATCGCAAAAAACGATCCCAATCGCGGCCCTTGCGCCTTATCCAGCAGCGTTTCGTACAAAAACCGGAACCAACTGCCTGGCTCCAAACCATGGTTTCGACCCACGGAAAAAACCAGATTTTGCAGCTCTTCTGCGTGAAAAGACCCAGAAGCCGCCAACGCCCTCGTTTCCTCCGAAAGGGATAGCAACGCTGGTAGAAAACCTTCTGGGGATAATTTCTCTATACTGCTCTCGGACGCCCGTGCGTGCATATCCTGAACATACGCAACGACATGGCGGCAAAGACTCCGAAAGAAATCCGCATTTTCCTGCACAGCCTGATCGTAGCGCAGTACATACTCGAACAGCAGATCGGCGTCATCGCTTCCGAGATTCTCCGCGACATTGATAAGCAACGAGTACGTGATGTCTGTTTTGTGAATGTCCGACACATCATGGTGGTGCTGCAATCCGTCCACGAACCAGAGCGCCGATCGGTCATTGGTTGGATCTTCTTTTTTCAGGGCAGCAATGTAATTGTCGACGAGGCGTGGAAGAATCGGCATCCCCATTTTACGAGCACGGTTTGGCTCTTCTAACAAGAAATAAAGCAACGATCCTACGGGCGCAAACGATTGCCACTGCTCCATGGAGACTCCGTTTCCGATCTTCTTGGAGATTTTTGCGGCATTCTCGTCTAGGAACAATTCGTATTTGTAGGTGATGGGTGGTTTGGTGCCAAGTACCTGACAAATTTTCGAACTGAGGGAAGCAGAATCGAGCAGATCCTTTCCGTGCATCTCATAATCCACCTCGAAAGCAGACCAGCGCATGGCCCAATCGACCTTCCAACCCATTTTTACTTTGCCGTCCAGGATAGAAACCCGCCCCTTATATCCACAAGAACGATAGGCCTTCTCGTCACGATTGCAATGGTACGTCACCTCATGGGTTTCTGGGTGGACGGAAAGTACACTCGTTGTGTAAATTTTCCCGCACGATTCGCAAATGGGAAAGAAGGGACTCCAGGCATCGCGGTTGGCGGGTGCGATGGTCTTGATAAAGAGGGCACGGATCGCATCATGATGCTGCATGACGCATGTGAGGGCTGCGTTGAACCGTCCACTTTTGTAGCAGTCCGTCGAGGATTCGAAGCGATACTCGAACCCATAATAATCCAAGAAGTGCTTAAGGCGCCCATTCATGAACGCGGCATAGCTTGCCTCCTGCCCGAAGGGGTCGGGTAAGGCAGAGAGCGGCGCCCCCAGGTGTTGCTGCATGAGGTCATGATTGGGGACGTTTTCTGGCATGCTCCGAAGACCATCCATATCGTCTGAAAAGACGATCAGCTTGGTCTCCCGCATGGGATCATGGGCCCGAAACGCCTTGATCACATAAGATGTTCGCACCACCTCGGCGAAGGTACCGATGTGCGGTAGACCAGAAGGCCCGTATCCCGTCTCAAAGACAGCTACCTTGCTGGTATCACGCAAACGAAGCGCAACACGCTCCGCCTCGTTGTGTGGCCAATCGACCATGGTCCGTTATCTCTCACAGAATCACCTCAGAACACACGCGACCAAAACCGCGTGCCACGCACTCCTGCGTGACACTTCACCACATCCGCCGAACCATGTCCAGCCTGAGCCTTGTCCAATGTGAGATGAGCCTGAACGAGAGGGTGTGTTTCCAGCGTGAGGTGAGCCTGGAGGTGCGAGAG
>CAIJYR010000261.1 GCA_903824965.1 uncultured Thiotrichales bacterium | reverse complement strand
ACGAAACTCATTCCGAACAATATTCTCTACCGAACTCGACTGGGATGTCCCAGTCGGGTATCGCGAAAAATGGCGACTTCCCTGCCTGTGTACGGGTGTTGACATTACCGAGAAGAAGCTCGCCGACGAATGATTGAAGCATATTGCTACACACGATACGCTGACGGGTCTGCTCAACCGATCCTCCTTTATGGAGTTTATAAGTCAGAAAACCAATGTATTGTGTGAGCATCCTGTGCGGTTTTCTCTGATGTTTGTTGATCTGGATGGCTTTAGTGATGTCAATGATACCTTTGGTCATGCGGCGGGTGATTTTTTGTTGGTCGAAATTGGCAAACGCATTCAATCACTTCTCAGAAAGAACAGCGATGTGGTGGCAAGAATCGGTGGTGATGAGTTCGCAATTGTCTTTGAGGGTGCAGCCAGCAAAGAGGCGGTAGACATCGTTGCAGGCAGGATCATTCAGTCGATAGCGGAACCTGTCGTTCTGGGGGAGAGGTGTACCATGTGAGCGCCAGCATTGGTATTGCTTTCTTTCCAGAACACAGTGACACACCAGAAACGCTTATGAACCTGGCGGACAGCGCCATGTACGAGGTCAAGAAGTCTTCCAAGAATGGTTTCTGTATTTACCATGCACCGATTCGTTAATCGAGTCGTTGATCAAACCCATCAGACACAATCAGTACAGGGGAAAAATATGCAAAAAACAATTGGGATTGTCCTCCTCGCTATACTGTGCCTTACTCTCTTGGGCGTGGAACCTGCCCTTGCCGGACCTGGCGGCGCAATCGCGCACGCCGCTTTTGAAACGTTTTGGGGGCGCATCCTCCTTGCTGTCCTCACCGTTCTATTCTTGCCGCTTATCTTATACGTTACCTTCCTAGAAAAACGTGCGGAGCGCAGGACAAGAAAGGATCTACGTTTTATGAGCCAGTACAGTCCCCTCTTTGATTGGCTCACCATGCAACAGCGTGCGAAAAGCTGCTTTTTCAGGGTTCACTCCTCTTGGGAGCAGGAAGACCTCACCCAGACATCCGAGTGGATGACCGAATGGTATTGGCAAAACCAGCAAACGGTTTACCTTGATCGCTGGCGACGCGAGGGATTGGTGAATGTTTGTACCGTGAAAAAAATTAAGAGCGTTAGACCCCTTTTGTTTGTGCATACAAACCATGGCGAGGGCCACGATCATTCCGTGATTGTGATTTCCATCGAAGCCAACATGCGGGATTACCTCCAAGAAAGAACGACTGGTAAAATCGTCGAGGGCAGCAAACGCTACAAAGACGTAGAGACGATCTGGAGTTTTACCCTGGAAAACGGGTGTTGGAGAGTGTCCGACATCGAGGAGGGTAGAATGTCCCTCACCTACGCAAAAATGGTGAAAGAACTGCCCAAAATAGACAGTACGATCGTCACTGTCCTGCGTGCTTAGTCAACTACCGCCGCCTTTAGGCGGGGCTTATGAAGATAAGCCTTGGGTTGACCAGCCTGTCTTTGGTTTCGACTAACGAGGCACGTTACAATGAAGCTCCACACTCTGAGGGCTATGGTTCTCGTATACATTAATGATGCAAAATACGGCCCAAGGAATTCACCTCTTTCTGAGGAGAGTAATCCAATTCCAATCACAATCATCGTTTGATTGGCATATTTACTAAGCTTAGCATTATTCGGTTTCTTTATATTATCGACATGGTGTACTATGAGCGTTGCTGGAAAAAATACCTTGAAATCTGTACCTATGACTAGTTTGGATGCGACTGAGCGAGAAGTTAGAATCCCACGATTGCATGACCGGATCACAGAGGAGTTGGTGATTGCACTTGTCGGCCCGCTAGGATCTGGCTGTACGACGAGTTTCGAGATTCTGAAAGAAATTCTGCAATTGGAATATTCATACACGGTACACTATCAACGACTGAGTCAATATATTGAAGAAGGTGCTGATATCGTTGGAGAGGTAATACCCTCTTCATTGGACGCTTCTGGACGTATTGATAAGTTGCAGACGGTTGGTGATAAACTCCGTGAAGCATGTGGTCACTCTTACTTGGCAGCAAAAGCCGTCGAAAACATTGCCAAACAACGGTATAATACGGGGGTTGAGAAGAGCAAAGAAGGTTTTTCCATACCGATTAGTCTGCGGCATGTGCATATTATTGACTCAATTAAGCACCCTGAAGAACTTAAGCTTCTCCGTTCGACGTATGGTGAAATATTTTGGTTGATCGGTGTATTCGCACCACGCCCTGTTCGTGAACAACGGCTTGTCTCAAAACAGAGTTTGGTCATGTCACAGCAAAATGTGGACAGAGAAGGCTTAAACACAATCATTCAGCGGGATTATCGAGAGAAAGACGAGCACGGGCAGCAAGTCCGTGATGTTTTTTGTCAAGCAGATTTCTTTGTCAGAAACGATCAGGAAAACAAGATCCTGTTAAAGAAATCGCTGGAACGGTTCCTAGAAATCATTCGAGGAGCACATGGAGCGAAGCGTAGTGCGACGAGCCCCGCGTAGCCGTGAGGGCCGTACGTTTTGTCGATGTCCGCAGCCGTATCGCGGGCTGAGACAAAACGTAAGGCAACCGAGCACGGCGTAAAGCCATTT
>CAIJYR010000260.1 GCA_903824965.1 uncultured Thiotrichales bacterium | reverse complement strand
AGTGCTGGTTTTGAATTAAAAGCATTTCTGTTTGTCCTGGCTCACAGCTTTCAATTCGCAGCCTGAAATATCATATTTCTTATGCGGTCTTCGTCGCCTGATAGGTGGCAACTTGGGTTAATCAACCCGACCCCTGATGAATGGGTCTGGAATAACAGTGCTGTGCATAGTCATTGCGGCACGTTGATAGATACCTTTTAGTATCTCGTCAGGTGTCATTGGAAAAGTCTCTTTTGTTTCTGTATTTCGTAATTCGTCCATAGTGCTTCTTGACGAGTACCTTTTGTTGAATGAATAGTTCTATTCGCACCTAACGTCTTAAACCACCGATCAGGTTTGAATAATTCATTCATCAAAGGATGGTCGTAGCCAGAGACTGCTACCATGCCTTTACACTCACTAACTACTTTTGAAAAGTTTCTGTGCTGTATCTCGTCCATCTCAAATCCGTAAGCCTTTGTGTCACCACGTGTAGCGTGTAGATATGGAGGATCGCAATAGAATAAAGTTTCCTGGCTATCATAGAGCCTTATCACATCAATAGCAGGTCTATTCTCAATCTGGACTCTAAGTAGGCGCAGCGCAATCTCATCAAGTGCCTCTACACCACCTAACCAACGGGAAACTACACCAGACATGCCTGCACGACTTGTATCTTTGCAGTTTGCCCAACGACCAAGTGATGCTGTTTGGGCAAGCCCCGTGCGGGTCTGCCGTGCTTTTATGTAGAAACGTCTCGCTCGCTCAACATCACTAATTTCATGCGTGCTACCATAGATTGCTTGATGATACTCCTCACGCGAGAATGGCGTCAGAGAAATAGCCATAATCAATTCCTCGTGACGATCACGAAGCACTCTAAAGAAATTAACAACATCGCCATCAATATCGTTGTATGTCTCAACGGGTGACGATTCTCTATTAATCAAAACCGCCCCAGATCCAGAAAATGGCTCACAATAATGATGGCATTTCGGAAGTAGTGGCAACAACCAATTCAAGTGTGAGAACTTTCCACCATACCAGCCGAATACAATTCGATGACGATGGCGATTCCGGATATAAATGACATTGGAATGCTCTTCCCCCATCCCAGCGTCTAAAAATATCGGTGACGTACTTCTTGTTTTTGCCGTCATGATCCATCGCTCCTCGTTGATAGGGCTGTAGCATAGGGTAGACTACCATCTTTTTCCCCTCTAGACAGTCATGCCGTAAGGTTGTGGATTGGTCAGATTCCCTCCCAAAACTCCTATCATCCTCAGAAGAGAGCGGCTTTCTTTCCAGAACAATCCTTTACATCTCCCAAGCACAGTTCCTAGCACGTCCTCCTATAGCTACCGTATGCACACATCTTTTTCGAGCGTGTTCTATCAGATTGAACGATAAAGACAATTCTGACGAACCCAACGAATGACCTTGCAACTTTTCCCTCGTATCTTCAACTAGTTGCAAAGATGTGTGCATACGGTAGCCTTCTATAGAGGGGGGTCGACGAAACGCACAGGGTATATGCCTACCTCTTCATGAGGAGACATAGCATACGGGTGGGTTATCTCTCTTTTCTCTGAGAGCGACCAGCGATTTTGCAAGTCATTCTTTCATAAGACATTGCAAACTACCCCCATGAGTTTTTTTTATAGGAAAACATGAAGATTCAGGCAGATAGCGGCTACCAGAACGGTTGCCTACAGTGTATTTAATGGGTCAGAATGTAAGGACATTTCATACCACACCAGTACAACTGTTATTTATTCGGGAGATTGCTAGATGCCGTCGCGTAGAGAGCTTGCCAATGCCATTCGTGTCCTCTCTATGGATGCGGTTCAGAAAGCCAAGTCTGGACACCCAGGTGCGCCGATGGGGATGGCAGACATCGCCGAAGTGCTCTGGAACGATTTCTTGCGCCACAATCCGGCGAATCCGCGTTGGGCCAACCGTGATCGGTTCATCCTCTCGAACGGCACGGATCGATGCTGATCTACAGCTTGCTGCACCTTTCTGGCTACGATTTGTCCGTGGAGGATCTGAAGTCGTTTCGGCAGTTGCACTCCAAGACCCCAGGACACCCGGAATACGGCTATACCCCCGGGGTAGAGACCACAACCGGCCCCCTCGGACAGGGCATTGCGAATGCCGTAGGGATGGCGCTTGCAGAGAAAATGCTTGCAGCCCATTTCAACCGCCCAGAACACACCATCGTCGATCACCATACCTATGTTTTCTTGGGGGATGGCTGCTTGATGGAAGGTATCTCCCACGAAGTGTGCTCGCTTGCGGGTACGCTTGGCCTGGGCAAACTCATCGTGTTCTACGATGACAATGGTATTTCCATTGATGGCCATGTGGAAGGGTGGTTTACCGACGATACGCCGGGTCGTTTTCAGTCCTACGGTTGGCATGTCGTTCCTGGGGTAGACGGTCATGACGCAGAAGCCATTGGGCGTGCGGTACGAGAAGCGCGTGCGGTGGGGGACAAACCCTCTCTGATCTGCTGCAAAACGGTCATCGGGTATGGTGCGCCGAATCTGTGTGGGAGCCATGACTGCCATGGTGCACCGCTTGGGGACGCCGAAATCGCCGCGACCCGTGCGAACCTGGGCTGGGCTTTTCCGCCTTTTGAGATTCCAGAGGCGGTTTATGCGGGGTTTGATGCACGCAACAAAGGGCAACAATGGGACAACGAATGGAACACGCTCTTTGCGGCGTACCGTGCTGCCTATCCAGAACTGGCCGCTGAATTTGATCGCCGTGTCCTGAAGGGTGCGTTGCCGGAAGCGTTTGATGAACAGGCGAATGCGTTTGTTGCGTCTGTCGTTGCAAAGGGGGAAACCATTGCTTCGCGGAAGGCTTCCCAGAACGCTTTGAATGGCTATGGGCCGCTCCTGCCAGAATTGTTGGGTGGGTCTGCGGATCTGGCCGGATCGAACCTGACCCTTTGGAAGGGTTCACGGGGTGTGAGCAAGGCCGATGCAGATGGCAATTATTTGTACTACGGCGTGCGTGAGTTTGGAATGTCGGCCATCATGAATGGTCTCTCGCTGCATGGTGGGTTTATTCCCTACGGTGCGACCTTTTTGATGTTTTCTGAGTATGCACGCAATGCGTTGCGCATGGCGGCACTCATGAAGATACAGAGTATTTTTGTGTATACGCACGACTCGATCGGTCTTGGCGAGGATGGCCCAACACACCAGCCGATAGAACAAACGGCAACCCTGCGTTTGATTCCTGGTATGCAGGTTTGGCGGCCGTGTGATGCAGTGGAATCGGCAATCGCGTGGAAGGAGGCGATTTTGCACCGAACGGGGCCGAGCTGCTTGATTTTTTCGCGCCAGAATTTGCCTCACCAGGTACGTAGCGCAGAAACACTTGCGAATGTCCGGCGGGGGGGGTATGTGCTGTCGGATTGTGTCGGATCTCCAGAGGCGATCCTGATTGCAACGGGATCGGAAATAGAACTCGCGATGGACGCCCAAAAAGCCCTCACCGAACAAGGGCGGCGGGTGCGTGTGGTGTCTATGCCAGCAACGACTGTGTTTGATGCACAGGATCTTTCTTACCGCGAGTCTGTTTTGCCTTCGGCAGTGACTGCGCGGGTTGCGGTGGAAGCAGGCGTGCGTGATGGTTGGTACAAATACGTGGGTATCACCGGACGTGTGATTGGTATCGACCACTTTGGCGAGTCAGCACCGGCTGGAGTCCTGTTTAAAACCTTTGGATTCACAGTAGAAAAAGTGATCGAGGCTGTGCTGGGCCTGTTGTAAAACGAGCAGTGTTCTCACCAACCACTACGGGGAAGAATAGCAATGCCTGTCAAAGTTGCCATCAATGGTTATGGTCGCATCGGTCGTAATGTTTTGCGTGCCTTGTATGAGTCAGGTCGCACCAATGAAATTCAGATCGTTGCCATCAACGATTTGGGCGATGCCAACATCAATGCCCACCTCACACGCTATGACACGGTGCATGGCAAATTCAAAGGTACGGTCGCGCTAGAGGGAGATGCGTTGGTCGTCAATGGCGACCGCATTCGCTCTTTTTCTGAGCGTGATCCGACCAAGCTGCCCTGGGGTGCTTTGGGGGTTGATGTGGTCATGGAGTGCACAGGGATCTTTCGGACGAAAGCCAAGTGCATGTCCCACATTACGGCAGGTGCCAAGAAGGTGATTATTTCTGCACCAGCAGACAAAAATGAATGCGATGCCACCGTGGTATACGGCGTAAACCACCAGGTACTGCGTGCAGAACACCAGGTAATCTCGAACGCATCCTGCACCACGAATTGTTTGGCACCACTCGTCAAGCCATTGCACGCGGCCATTGGGGTTGTGCGTGGTCTGATGACGACCATCCATTCGTACACCAACGATCAGGTGTTGACGGATGTGTACCACAGCGATTTGTATCGTGCACGTTCGGCAACCCAAAACATGATCCCCACAAAGACGGGGGCTGCTTCTGCGGTGGGGTTGGTGCTGCCGGAACTCAACGGAAAATTGGATGGCTTTGCGATGCGCGTGCCTACCATCAATGTTTCGGTGGTAGATCTGACGTTTACGGCGGCGCGTGCTACCTCCAAAACAGAAATCGACAGCATCCTCAAAGCAGCCTCTGAAAACGAACTCAAGGGTATCTTGGCGTATAACGATGAACCGTTGGTATCGTCGGATTTCGGCCACACGACCGTTTCTTCTAGCTACGATGCCAGTCAAACCCGTGTGATCGATGGAACCCTGGTCAAAGTCCTGTCTTGGTATGACAACGAGTGGGGATTCTCGAACCGGATGTTGGACACCACCCTGGCGTTGATGGCCGCTCCGTAAACCGATCTGTACACCATCAGCATTGTGTATTTCACTTCTGCGCCTCGCCCTTGCTATGAGGGGCGAGTGGCTTGGCTCTTAAGGAGTTTTCCATGTCTGTCCTCAAGATCACCGATGTCGACCTGCGTGGCAAGCGTGTTTTGATCCGTTCTGATCTCAACGTGCCTGTGAAGGATGGAAAAGTCGTTTCCGATGCACGGATTCGTGCCGCAGTGCGCACATTTGAGTATGCGATTCGTGCGGGTGCCCGTGTGATGGTGACGTCCCACCTTGGTCGTCCGGTGGAGGGGGTTTATTCTGAGGAAAACTCCTTGCGTCCTATCGCAGACGTGCTCGGCATTAAACTTGGGCGACCCGTGCGGCTCCTCAAGGATTGGCTGGAGGGCGGGTTTTCAGTGGCCGAAGGGGAGTTGGTGCTTCTGGAGAATGTGCGCTTTAACAAAGGCGAGAAAAAGAACGTAGACGCCACGGCCAAGAAATATGCCGAACTTTGCGATGTCTTCGTGATGGATGCTTTTGGGACAGCCCACCGAGCAGAAAGCTCTACGCATGGGGTTGCTAAATTTGCGCCTGTGGCGTGCGCGGGTTTGTTGTTGACGGAAGAATTGACAGCCCTAGAAAAGGCGCTTGCAAATCCGAAGCGCCCGATGGTCGCCATTGTCGGCGGCTCCAAGGTCTCAACCAAATTGACCATTCTGGATGCCTTGTCCGAAAAGGTGGATCAGTTGATCGTGGGGGGGGGGATTGCCAATACCTTTCTGAAGGCAGCGGGTCACAACATCGGCAAGTCCTTGTGCGAAGACGATCTGGTGCCCCTTGCTGCGACGCTCATCAAAAAGATGACCGCACGCGGTGCCATCATTCCCATCGCCACGGACGTGGTGGTGGGCAAGAAGTTTGATGCCAATGAACCGGCCGTCCTAAAATCGGTGGAAGACGTTACCGACGATGATATGATCTTCGACATTGGGCCAGACAGTGCCAAGGTCGTGGCAGACATCATTCGTGCGGCTGGAACCGTGGTTTGGAACGGCCCTGTGGGTGTGTTTGAAATCGATCAATTCAGTGCGGGTACAGAGACGGTGGCACGCGCCATCGCCGAGACCGCAGCGTTCACCTTGGCGGGTGGCGGGGACACCATCGCGGCCATCCAAAAATATGGTATCTACGATCAGGTATCCTATGTTTCCACAGCAGGCGGAGCCTTCTTGGAGTTTTTGGAGGGTAAGAAGTTGCCCGCCGTGGCCATCTTAGAGGAACGCGCAAAATCTAAGCCACCCTCTGCTAAACTGCACGTCTCGGCAGGAAATGAGATGCGTCATCACAAAGAGGCTAGGGTCTCGGTCGGTTGATCACGCACCCCCTTGTTTACGAAAGGCACGTGCTTTGCCAAGAAGAACGAAGATTGTTGCAACCCTGGGGCCCGCCACCCGTGATCCGGTGGTGTTGGCACGGATGATCGCTGCGGGTGTGGATGTGGTGCGTATCAATTTTTCGCACGGACGCGCTGCGGATCACATCGCGTTGGCCGATCAGGTGCGAGCGATCGCCCGTATACAAGCTCGGGAGATCGGCATTTTGGCCGATTTGCAAGGGCCTAAATTGCGCATCGATCGCTTCCGCGAAGGAAAGATCGTACTCCAAGAGGGGGATGACTTTATCCTCGATACCGCCCTCCCAGAAGACGCCGGTACCCAAGAGCGGGTCGGGCTGACCTACAAGGGGATGACCCGCGATGTGTATAGCGGCGACACTTTGGTGCTCGATGATGGGCGCATTGTCCTGCAGGTAACGCAAGTAACCGAGACGCTCATCCATACCCAAGTGGTGATAGGGGGCGAGCTTTCGAACAACAAAGGGATCAATCGGCAGGGCGGTGGTCTTTCGGCACCGGCGTTGACCGGCAAAGATCACGTAGATATCCAAACCGCTGCGGCACTCCACGCCGATTACCTGGCCGTTTCTTTTCCACGCGATGCCAAGGATCTGGAGGATGCACGTGCATTGTTTCGTGCAGCGGGTGGATACGGGGGGATCGTCGCCAAAATTGAGCGTGCCGAGGCGCTGACAACGCTCGATGAGATCATCGATGCCTCGGATGCCGTTATGATCGCACGCGGTGACCTGGGAGTAGAAATCGGGGACGCGGAGTTGCCTGGTGTACAAAAGTATATCATTCACCGCGCCCGTACCCTGAACAAGGTGGTGATCACCGCCACCCAAATGATGGATTCTATGATTTATAGCCAGGTACCAACCCGTGCCGAGGTTTTTGATGTGGCGAACGCGGTGTTGGATGGCACAGATGCAGTGATGCTGTCCGCAGAGACAGCCGTTGGTCAATACGCCGACAAAGCGGTCGCGGCGATGGATCGGATCTGTCGGGGTGCTGAAAGACAGCGTTTGGCGATTGCGAGCGATTACCGCGTGAACCAAAATTTCTCCCGCATCGACGAAGCCATTGCCATGGCAACGATGTACACTGCAAACCACTTGGGCGTGAAAGCGATCATTGCTCTCACGGAATCGGGATCGACCCCCCTCTGGATGTCGAGGATCAGTTCCGGCATTCCGATTTACGCACTGACACCCCACGTCGAGACCCAGCGCAAGGTGACGCTCTATCGGGATGTGTATCCGATCAATTTTGATGTGCCCACCTCCGATCACACCCGCATTAACCTTGCTGCCGTACGAGAATTGCTGCGGCGCTCGGTGGTACAAGAGGGCGATTTGGTGATCATCACCAAAGGCGACTTCGTGGGCGTCCAAGGCAAGACCAACGCCATGAAGATCGTACGTGTGGGTGCGTTGGCCGGATCCCAAGAACACTAAGACCCCCCCTAAACCCAGGATCAACCCGGGATCAACCCAGGAGACAGCATGGCTATCATTTCCCTGCGCCAGATGTTGGATCACGCCGCTGAATATGGTTACGGTGTACCTGCTTTCAATATCAACAATATGGAGCAGATGCAATCGATTATGCAGGCGGCGGATGAAACGAACAGTCCCGTCATTGTCCAAGCGTCTGCGGGTGCCCGTAGCTACGCTGGAGCGCCCTTCCTGCGCCACCTTATGGAAGCCGCCATCGAGCAGTGGCCACACATTCCGGTGTGTATGCACCAGGATCATGGTTCCTCGCCTGCGGTTTGCTTTCAGTCAATCCAGATTGGTTTTTCTTCGGTCATGATGGACGGTTCCCTGCGCGAGGACATGAAAACCCCCTCAGACTATGAATACAACATGCGTGTGACTCGTTCGGTGGTCGAACTATCCCACGCTTGTGGTGTCTCTGTGGAGGGTGAACTCGGTTGCCTCGGATCGCTCGAAACGGGGACGGCCGGTAAAGAGGACGGCGTGGGTGCCGAGGGAGTCTTGGATCACTCACAACTCCTGACAGACCCAGAGGAAGCAGCCCGTTTCGTGCGAGATACGCATGTCGATGCCCTTGCCATCGCCATTGGCACCTCGCACGGTGCGTACAAGTTTACGCGTCCTCCGACGGGTGACATTTTGGCCATCGAACGCATTAAAGCGATCAATGCGCGCATTCCCGATACGCATCTCGTGATGCACGGTTCGTCCTCGGTTCCGCAGGATTGGTTGCAAATCATCAACCAATATGGTGGGGCGATGGGCCAGACCTACGGTGTGCCGGTCGAGGAGATCCAAGAGGGCATCAAGTACGGTGTCCGCAAGGTGAACATCGACACCGATTTGCGGATGTCCTCAACCGGTGCCATTCGTAAATTCTTGGCGGAGCATCCGAAGGAATTTGACCCCCGCAAATTCCTGAAAGCCTCCACCAAGGCCATGAAAGAAATCTGCAAAATGCGCTATGAGGCATTTGGTGCCAATGGTCAGGCGTCGAAGATTAAGCCTGTTTCTTTAGAGGCTATGACGGCGCAGTATCGTTCTGGCAAACTGGATCCCCGTGTCCGTTGAGCGCACTGTGGGTATTCAGTGGTGGTAGAAGAAGCTTTCTAAGCCTTTGTTGTACGTGCTTCTTTTCTGGATAGTTCGGTAAAATTGAGGCAAATACCTTACTATCATTGCTGACTATCTCGAAAGAGGTACTTGCGAAGAGTGGCTGAGAAAGGAGTACAATAGGTTTGTTATGGTGCTTGTATTTGATACACTGCGATTCCGATTTCGTACAATCAACAGCCGTTTCACTCGCCAATTTGTATTGATTTTAGGAGAACTGCATGAAAAAACTGACGCGGTCAGTGGCAATTGCTGCATTGTTGGGTTTCACCAGCCTTGTTTCCGTCTCTGCCAATGCGTGGTGGGGTCCAGGTTGGGGTGGCAACAATGGTTGGGGTAACAATGGTAACGGTGGTTGGGGTAATGGCGGCAACTGGGGCAATGGCGGCAACTGGGGTAATGGCGGCGGCGGCGACTGGCTCGGTGATGGCGGCGGCAGCGGCGGCATGAGCTTCGGCTTCAGCGGCCATGGCAACGGCGGTGGCTACGGCAACGGTTACGGCAACGGCTACGGCAATGGCTATGGCAACGGCTATGGCAACGGCTATGGCAACGGCTATGGCAACGGCTATGGCAACGGCTACGGCAATGGCAATGGCAATGGCTGGAATGGCTACAACGGTGGCCCTGGCTATGGTTATCCTGGCTATGGCGGCCCTGGATATGGCGGCCCTGGATATGGTTATCCTCCAGCACCTGTCGCGCCTGCACCCGCAGCAGCGGCACCTGCCACCACCGCCAAGTAATTGCACATCGCCACGGGCAGTTGGCTTCTTCGCCTGAAGAATACATTCTGACCTAAAGCGTGACTGCTGTTTTTAAGAGCACCGCCACCCGATCAACTTTGGGTTTGGCGGTGTTTCTTTTTGGAGGGTGTGAGATTCCCGCTGAGACGCTGAACGGTATCCCAGGAGAGGGCCATGTATTTTCCTGTTGTGTTGCATAGCGATGATGCTGTCCGCTTTGGTGTGACGGTTCCAGACCTTCCTGGATGCTTCTCGTCGGGAGATAGCTTTGATGCGGCGCTCACGTCTGTGAAAGAGGCGATTGATCTGCACCTAGAGGGGATAATAGAGGAGGGGGATGAAATACCCTCGCTGAAAACACTGGCAGAGCATCGTTCCAACCCAGATTTCTCGGATGGGATTTGGGGCGTGGTTGAGGTGGACGTATCGCACTTTTATGGGCAAACAGAGCAGATTCACGTAGCACTACCGCGCTATTTGCTTGCACAGATTGACGGATACTCCGAATCGCACGGGATTACCCGATCTGGATTCCTGGCCGAAGCAGCACGAAGCGTCTTACAAAAATAGTGCTAACGATGATCGCATTCATTCTACTTAGTCATTTTGCGTAATGCCTCCTCAAGCGCCTCGGCCTTCTCTGGCTGGTGGGTGTCTTTGTAGAAAATGGCAAGATTGTTCAGAACCGTTGCCAGTTTCGGCCCATACGCAGCGGGATTTTTCTCTGCCAGTTCGCGGCGAATCTTGAGCGCCTCCTGATAGGCTTGTTCCGCCTCCGAGAGCCGCTGGGTATTTTTGTAGAGAATCCCCAGGTTATTGAGTGTGTCTGCT
>CAIJYR010000259.1 GCA_903824965.1 uncultured Thiotrichales bacterium | reverse complement strand
GGCGAGCCAGCGAAGTGGCGAGTCGTGGCGGACGCAGGGCGGCGCGGGCGCCGAAGGCACGGCATGTCGCCAATTTTTCGCTCCCGACGGCGACTGGGATGTCCCAGTCGGGTATCGCGAAAAATGGCGACTTCCCTGTGTGGTCTTGTATTGTGCAGGAACTGCCTTACGGTAGTCAATCAGTTTCCGCGTGGCACCCGTCTTTGCTTCGACTTCAATATCTGCTGCATTGAATGTGTAGTTTTTAGCATCTTTCACACAATAAAGAATCGGTTCGTACAATGATCCGAAGTATTTCTTTGCCTGAACACCAGAGCTGTCATAATGCCAAACGATCCGAGAAAGCACTGTTAATCGATCACGCAGCCATAGATCAATGTACGGCATTGCCTGTGTGCTTGTCATGACATACAGACTTCCGTTTGACTTCAATTTCCGTATGCACACATCCATCCATGTGTAACACCATTCTGCATAACTACGATCGGAAGGCCATACGTCAATAAAATCCCCGAACTTTTTTCCAATATTGTAGGGTGGATCGGCAAAAATGAGGTCAACCGCACCATCTGCAACATCCTGCAGACAGTCTAAGCAATCACCGTTGTATAGCGTGACCGTTCCGGTTTGTTCTTTTATAAAGCTTCCCATTATCGCAACAACCATTCTAGGAGGGCTTTTTGGGCATGTAAGCGGTTCTCGGCCTGTTCCCAGACGACGCTTTGGGGGCCATCAATGACCTCCGCAGACACTTCTTCGCCTCGGTGTGCGGGTAGACAGTGCATAAATAGGGCCTCCGGTGTGGCTACAGACATCACGGCTGCATTGACCTGATGATCTTTGAATGCTGCCTTTCGTGCCGCGTGCTCCGACTCGTGCCCCATGCTGGCCCACACATCGGTGGTCACGAGATGGGCACCACGGGCCGCTTCGCGTGGGTCTCGTACCAGGGTGATGTGGTTAGCGGCCTCTGCGAGTAGTTCTGGGAGCGGTTCGTACCCCGTCGGGCAGGCGATGCGCAACTGAAAATCAAAGAGCCGTGCGGCGTGAATATACGTATTGCACATATTGTTACCATCTCCTATCCAGGCGACGATCTTGCCCTGGGGAGATCCACAATGCTCTTGAAAGGTTTGCACATCGGCCAAGAGTTGGCAGGGGTGGAACCGATCGGTGAGGCCATTGATCACGGGCACTTGAGAGCAACTCGCAAAAGTCGTCAGACGATCATGGGTGGTGGTGCGGAGAATGATTGCATCGACCATTCTCGACAGCACCCGGGCGGTGTCGGTGATGGGTTCCCCTCGTCCGAGTTGCGTATCGTTCGGGGAGAGAAAGAGAGCACTGCCTCCGCCCTGCGCCATCGCTGCTTCGAAAGAAACCCGCGTGCGCGTTGACGATTTTTCGAAGATCATGGCGAGCACTTTGCCACGAAAACATTCGTTGCGAATACCTGCACGATACAGGGTTTTGAGTTCCGTGGCCCGCGCGAGCAGTTGCGTTGCTTCGGTGTGGGTCAGGTCAGTGAGTGTTAGAAAATGACGCACGGGCCACGCCTCGTGGATGGTGAGTGAGTTACAGGAAAGAGCGCACGACTTCGGCGACGACCCGTACAAGGTGATCTGCTTCTTCGTCGGTTAGGATGAGCGGCGGTAACAGGCGCACGACGGTATCTTGGGTGACATTGATAATCACGCCCTTCGCAAGGGCACGCTGCACGAGTTCGCGACACGGGCGATCCAGTTCAATGCCGATCATCAGTCCCTTGTGGCGTATGGCACGCACCCCCGGGAGATCGGCAAGGGCGGTGCGCAAGCCACGGACGATGTGATCTCCCAGAACAGTTGCACGCTCAATCAGGTGTTCCGTTTCGATGGTTTCGAGGACGGCGGTTGCTGCGGCACAGGCCAGGGGATTGCCCCCAAAGGTACTGCCATGGTTGCCGGGGCCGAAGAGGGTTGCTGCGTGACCACGTGCAAGACAGGCACCGATGGGGACGCCATTCGCCAATCCTTTGGCGAGACAGACTACATCGGGCAGTATCTCGGCATGTTGATAGGCAAACCAGCGTCCGGTTCTTCCGAGGCCGCATTGGATCTCGTCCAACATCATCAGCCACTGGTGCTTGTCGCAGAGTGCCCGTATTTGGCGCAGATAATTTTGATCGGGAATGTTGACACCACCTTCTCCCTGGATCGGTTCTACGAGGACGGCCACGACGTCAGGATGCTCGCCCATGCGTTGCAATGCATCTATGTCGTTGTAGGGTACGCGGACAAAACCTTGGACAAGCGGCGCAAAACCACTCTGCACCTTATGGTTGCCGGTGGCCGAGAGGGTAGCTAGGGTGCGACCATGGAAGCTATGTTCCATCACCACCACGGTGGGCATGGTCACAGGACGCTGCGACCCATAGAAACGGGCCAATTTGATTGCAGCCTCGGCAGCTTCGGCACCGGAGTTGCCAAAAAAGACCCGCTCCATTCCAGACAGACGACACAGCCGTTCTGCGAGCTGTTCTTGCATAGGGATGCGAAATAAATTAGACGTATGAAGCAGACGCCCCGCTTGCTGTGTGATCGCGGTTGTCACAGTGGGATGGGCGTGTCCCAAAATACAGACAGCAATCCCGCCCAAAGCATCCAGGTATTTCTTTCCTTCTTCATCCCAAAGCCAGGATCCCTCTCCATGGGTAAAGGCAATCGGAAGTCTTGCATAGGTATTCATGACATAATCGGACATTGTTGTTGACTCTTTGCGAGATGACAACCCACGTTATTATAACCCACGCTGTAACAATTCTAACAGGTATTTCCCGTAGCTGTTGTTAGACAACGGTCGTGCTAGTTTTTCGAGCATGGCATCATCGATGTATCCCATGCGATAGGCAATTTCTTCCAGGCAGGCAATTTTCAAAGCTTGGCGAGATTCCACTACCTCAACAAAATGAGAGGCTTGTAACAAAGACTCGTGTGTTCCGGTGTCTAGCCACGCCGATCCACGCCCCAGGGTTTCTACGGCCAGTGTTCCACGGGCAAGGTATTCTTTATTGACATCGGTGATTTCCAATTCGCCGCGTGCGGACGGTTTCAGATTTCTGGCAATGTCGATCACGTCGTTGTCGTAAAAATAAAGACCTGTCACCGCAAAATTAGATTTTGGGTAAGCGGGTTTTTCTTCCAGATGGGTGGCATGACCTTGTGCGTCGAAGCTCACCACCCCGTACCGTTCTGGATCGCGTACCCAATAGCAGAAGACCGTTGCCCCTGTGGAACGACGGTTTACGATCTGCAAGGTTCTTGCCAGCCCTTGGCCATAGAAAATATTGTCCCCCAGAATCAAACACGCTTGATCGTTGCCCAGAAACGGTGCGCCGATGAGAAAAGCCTGTGCCAAGCCATCGGGACTGGGTTGTTCTGCGTACTGGAAGGAGACGCCCCACTGTTCACCCGTGCCAAGCAGACGTTCAAACTGGGGAAGGTCGTGCGGGGTAGAGATCACCAGAATGTCGCGAATGCCCGCGAGCATGAGCACCGAGAGGGGATAATAAATCATCGGTTTGTCATAGATGGGCAAGAGTTGTTTGCTGATCACACGCGTGAGAGGATACAGTCGGGTGCCGGAACCACCGGCCAGGATGATGCCGCGCCGATGGGTCGCGGGAGACAATCTGCCAGAATCTTGCACCAGAACATCCTCCACGGCAATGGAAACGAGACGATAAAGGTGGGAGTGTGCACCAATGGCCGTTCCCCTCGCAAGGGTGCCGTGGCACCTGCCTCCGTTTTTAGGCGCTGGTTTTTGGTGCTGTCACCAAGCGGATGCCTTCGGTGCAGACTGCGTTAATTGATAAAATTAATCAGTTTTTTATCCATGATACGGAGCCGCTGGCTTAGGATGGTGCCCACTTTGACCGTAAACTTCGCAGCAATAGACGGCATGTCTCGCACCATATCGCACAGATACTCGCGTTTGAGCACCAGAAGACTGGTATTCTCGGAGGCCACGGCTGCTGCGGAGCGTGGTTGGCCATCAAACAGGGACATCTCACCAAACGACTGTCCCCTTCCCAAGGTTGCGATGGTTTTATAATCATTGGTACTGTTGCCTTTTACGATATTGACCTGTCCCTCTGTGATTATACACATGTAGGATTCTGCATCGTCCTCATTCATGATATTATCTCCATTGAGAAAGAAACGAATTTCTAGGTAACTGGCAAAGGTTCTAATCTCATAATCGTTCATCCCACTTGCAAAAGGGGTTGCGGCAAACAATTCACACTTTCTGTTTGAATTGCGCAACCGTGTTGCCATCAATCTCGACATATTTAATAATAACTTAGCCGCCAACCGTTGCCGTTTGACGAGTGCGTCGCTCTTGAGTTTCAGCAGGGTACATCGATTCACCGCACGAATGGAGGCAGAACGCGGTTTCCTATCAATCAACGAGGTCTCTCCAAAACTCTCTCCGGGGGACAGACGTGCCATTTCGACAGGACTCTTACTCATTGCCCCTTTCACGACGACAACTTCGCCAGAGACAATGATGTACACAGAGGTATCTCCTGTGTCTCCTTCATGGAAGATATATTCATTCTCCAAAAAAATAATTTTCTCTAGGCTGCCGATGATGGCGGAGATGTCCTCACGCGTAAAATCTTCAAACAATTGAACCTGTGAAAGAAGGCGAACCAGCAAATCATCTACCTGGAATCGGTCATTGTTTGATTGGTGGTTGATAATAGCTAAAATTGGATCTTGTTGAAGTACCATTGATGCACTCCCCTTTGAATGCGTGTACTGCACCCTCCCTGGAGGCACCATACGGTAAACGCAGCGAACTGCGATAGCCAACGAGGGGTCTGTCGGTATAGAATGCACGGCTTAGGTGTTAGACGCTGGGTTAGGCCCATGGCTTGCCCGTGGCGTGCATTGTACGCCATCTGTCCCGACCCAAAAAACAATCGATCCCTGTTGTGCCTCTCTGTTCTCGCGACCTTTGGTAGTTCCTGCACTGTGCCTTTCACGCTGGATGAAATCGCCCTCTTTGCCACCGCACCTGCGAGCGCGTGGTACTTCAGCGGTGCCATTGTTGGCTTGGCGCTGCTGGTCTTCTTTGGTTTCCGCTGGCGCATGGCACCCTTGGTGGCGGAAATGCGCAAGGCGTGTGCCGCAGTAGAGACGTTGCCGGATGCACAGGCTCTCGTCATGCACTTGCCTTCGTTGGATACACGTCTTGGGGGGGGGGGGCTGTTGGGACCAGCGTGGCGAGAGTTTCGATCGACACTTGTATTGCCAACCCCGACAGAGTCTCCGTGCTTACTTGCAACCCGCGATCCGAGGGTCGTTTTTGCGGGAGCGCCATTGCTTGCAGCGCACTTAAACGTACAATTGTACAACGCAATGCCGAATTTGCTGGTAGGAATTGGCATTCTTGGCACTTTCATTGGTCTCTTGTTTGGCATTCACGTAGCGAGTAAGGGGTTGGCTGCATCGGACATGGCGGTGGCGAGGGGTGCCTTACAAGGTCTGTTGTCTGCGGCGGCCCTGAAATTTTCTACTTCGGTTGCGGGTCTTCTTGCGTCGCTTCTGTTCGCTTGGCGTGAAAAGCGTTGGATCTACCGCTTTGAATCCCTAGCCAGCCGTTTTGCGGCTGCGTTGGAGATGCGCCTTGAACGAGTCACTGCCGAATCGATTGCACTCTCTTCGTTGCGGGCTGCAGCGCGTCAAGAGGCGCTCCTAGAGGGGTTGCCGGAGCGCGTGGGCGAGACCATGGCGTTGCACCTGACACCGTTGATCGGCAGTCTGGTTGAACGCTTAGAACATCTCCGTCGTGATGTCTCACGAAATACGGGGGGCGGTTCAGCGGGGGAAGAGAGCATGCGTATCGCGACTACCCTAGAACGGGTCGGCGCTGCACTGGAGGCGCACACCCTTGGATTGCGGAATGCGTCGAGTGTGGCTGCCAAGGAATGGTCATCGAGTTTCCGAGAAGGGAGCGAGGGATTGCAGCGGGGTGTGGCGCAGACCTTGACCGCCATGCTGGAACGGTTGTCGACAGCCATTGAGGAGATGGCAGGTCATCTCGCAACGGCGGGCGCGACGGCGGCGCGGGATTTAGGGCACGCGGCGAGTGGCGTGGATGCTGCTGGTGGGCGGTTGAGCCATGCCTTGGGCAGTCTCGAAACCGCCACACAAACCTTTGCACGCTTTGGGAGTGATGCGGAACGGTTGCTGGTAGGGCTTCGCGAAGTCCAGATGGGTTTTGCTGCAACGGTGGTTCCCGTGACGGAGGCTGCAGGTGCTTTCCGCCACAGTGCAAACCGTGTGGAGGCTTTTGCTGTGCGGGTACAAGAAACGGTAGAGGGCTTGCAGACCAGCAGCACCGAGATAGCACGCATGGAGAACCAGGTGTGCCATCAGTGGCGTGAGTACGAGGAGCGATTTGCCAATGTGGATGCTGCGCTCGCCAACACTTTTCATGAACTGGATCAGGGGCTTTCCCACACCACGCTGTTGGTACGAGACTGGGTAGAGGGTTTGGATCGACACACCGCCAGCATTGTCCGAGAACTCACCACGGCAACCGTAGAATTACGGGAAACGGTCGCTGAGCTGACGGAACTGTTTGTAGAGTCAAAAGCTGTGGAGTCAAAAGCGCATGTTCGTACAACAAAACGACCAGAGTGATCCTGTGTCTCCTCTGTGTGCTCGCCCATGACCCCCCTCTAAGACACTGCCATGGCCTCGGAGGAATCGGGCGATTATTTGGTTTCGCTGGCCGATCTCATGGCGGGGCTTTTGTTTGTGTTCATCATCACGCTCATGGTGTTTGTGCTGACCTTCCAAGGGGCCACAACGGAACTGACCAACACCGAGCATTTGCGTACCACCCTTTTGCAACAGATCGCCCTAGAATTGTCGAAGCGCGGGGTACAGGTCTTTGTGGTAGAAGACAATGGAGTGCTGCGTCTCACGGAAAACGAGATCTTGTTTCCTTCTGGATCGGCAGAATTGCAGGAAGCGGATATGCCACACTTGGCAGCACTCGGAGAGGTGCTGGAAGCAGTGGTTTCTTGCTACGCTGGTCGCACAGGAGAGCCGCTCCCACCGAATTGCCGTGATGATTCCTCGGGGCGTTTAGAATCGGTTTTCATCGAGGGACACACCGACAATATGCCTGTACACGGCGGACGTTTTGAGGACAATTGGCTCCTTTCCGCACAGCGTGCGCTCTTTACCTATCGAGCATTGCTGCGGGTTCACCCTGTCCTGGGTACCTTGGTCAACCACCGTGGTCAACCCCTGTTTTCGGTGAGCGGCTATGGAGACGGTCGCCCTGTGGTTCCCCATGCCACCCCCACCCCAGAAGCGCGTAACCGTCGTATCGACTTACGTTTCGTCATGGTGCCCCCGCAACAGGAGTGACAGGGAACAAAAGTTCAGGGCATCGGTTGAAGCACCAACGTATTGGATGCGTTCTCGATAGACCAAGATTGGAATCGCTGTAAGAAACTCTGGCCAAGCAGCAAACCACCTTTCGTTGGCGTAACGCCAGCGACCACGTCTTTGAGAACGACTGTATCTCCGATCTTCAAAGACCGAATGGTAAATCTCTCCGTAGGCACTTGCGAACCATCCGCTGTGACATATGTGCTCGCACCAAGAAAATCTTCCTTCTGAATGGCACCTGTTCGTACCAAGCGAAGTACGATATCAGAAGTCACCGTTACGTCTGCGGCACCGCTGTCAACCAGAAACTCTATGGTGCTTGTATTGTTAATGGTTACGGGCACAGCGTACATATCGCCAATCTTTTTCAATGGTATTCTGATGGTACCGGACTGCAGGGTTTTTTCTTGATCGTTATTCTGACTGCCTACGCCATGATCACGGATACCGTGGCGTTTTTTCCATGCTGCCACAAGTTTCTTTCCTTGGGTGATTTGTTCTTTCGTCATGCGGCTGATCAAAGGATCGAGGGCATTCTTTGCCGTTTCAAGCACACTTTCTGAGGAGACCTGATTTTGATCATGATCCGCTGCAAGGGAGAGCCACAGGTACGCAGCCACATCATCCTGTTTCACGCCCTTTCCTTCTGAGAGCATGTGCGCAAGACGGATTTGCCCCATCACATTGTTCTGTTCCGCTGCCAGGCGATACCATTTTACGGCTTCCTGGTTGTTTTGTGGTACCCCTTCTCCAGTTTCATACAGATCGCCTAGGTTGGTTTGTGCTTCGGCAAATCCACGATCGGCCGCCTTGTGGGTCCATCGTAGGGCCTCTGAGAAATCCTGTGTGACACACAACCCTTTGTAGTACATCCACCCAAGATTGGTTTGCGCATTGGGTTGATTTTGATCGACCGCTTTATGGAACCATTGTAACGCTTCGGTACAATCGTGTGACACCCCTTTCCCACGATAATAAGCAAGACCAAGTGCGTTTTGTGCCATCCCATCCCCTTGAACGGCACCCTTGCGATACCATGTGACTGCCCCCACATCGTCTTGTGGTACCAAGATACCCTTGGTGTAAAGCATACCAATGTGAAACTGTGCCCTTGCGTTGCCCTTTTCTGCACGCTTCCACTCGGCAGCATTCTTTTGTGCTTCGGCAATTTGATCATGGGTTAGGGTGGATTCTATGGTTTTCATATCTTTCTTTGCGGCCAGATCATCCTGGGCAGCGGCCATAGAGCACCATAGATAAGCGGCCACATCATTTTTAGGCACGCCCAGTCCATTTTTGTATAGCATACTGAGGTCGTATTGTCCCGCTGCAAATCCCTGTCCTGCAGATTTAGCAAACCATTTCGCCGCTTCCACATAGTTCTTTGGCACGCACTGGCCTTTGTAATACAAGAGGCCCAAGTTTTTTTGCTCAGAGGCATCCCCTTGCTCGGCGGCGGTGCGGGTTCGGTCTAGGTTGGCACCCTCCGAAGGGTTGCAGGTAGCGACCGCATTGAGGTTGTCTGGATCGCCGAGATCGTATTTCAGTCCACGTATCGTCGCTTCTATATTCCCACAGCCTACCAACAGTAGACACATGGATATTGCCACCCATACCATACGATGTACCATGATTGTTGCCATTCAAATCACCGTTTCTTCTGTGAACGATCTGTGTTTTGGAGTAATTCACGGAGTTGGCTAAAAGGCGTATCGGTCGCCTCAGCCACCCGTTGTTTTGGCATTGCAGGATGAGCCGATTCAAGTTGGCGTTGGTGTTCGTTGTCGTGGCAGTAGAGGCAGAGCAGTTCCCAATTGCTTCCATCGGTAGGGTTGTAATCATGATTATGATTACGGTGGTGAACAGTTAGTTCCCGCAAGTTTATGCGTGTAAAATCACGCCCACAACGACCGCAGATCCAAGGATACAACTTGAGCGCCTGTTCGCGGTAGTCTTGCTCACGTGTGTGCCGCGCTTTATGGGCGGCGGCTACCACTTGATCTAATTTCTCGTTTCCCATTATTTACCCTATTGGATTGGCGTGTGATGAATCTTTCGCGGATCAAAAGCATCCCGTGTTGCCTCGCCAATAAAAACAAGCAGGGAGAGCATCAAAGCGAGCACAACAAAGACGGTGATGCCGAGCCAGGGGGCTTGTAGATTGGCTTTGCCTTGGGCAAGCAACTCTCCCAGGGATGGGGATCCAGGAGGCAAACCAAAACCAAGAAAATCGAGCGAGGTCAGCGTGGTAATAGAACCATTCAAAATGAAGGGCACAAAAGTCAAGGTCGCAACTATCGCATTGGGTAGCACATGATGAAACATAATGGCCAAGTTGCTCACACCCAGTGCCCGCGCAGCGCGTACGTAGTCAAAATTCCGACCGCGCAAGAACTCCGCCCGTACTACCCCCACCAGGGACATCCAAGAGAATAACAACATCAATCCCAATAACCACCAGAAATTGGGTTCCACCACGCTTGCGAGAATAATGAGCAGGTACAGCACAGGCAGTCCAGACCAGATTTCTATAAAGCGTTGGAACAGGAGATCGACCCAGCCACCAAAGTAGCCTTGCACCGCACCGGCCACGACACCGATCAGCGATGACAATAAGGTTAGCACCAGCCCAAACAAAACGGAAATGCGAAAGCCATAGAGCAATCGAGCCACGACATCCCTGCCTTGATCGTCGGTACCCAGCCAATTCTCCATAGAAGGAGGTGCGGGTGCAGGCACCGGAAGATTGTAGTTGATCGTCTTATAACTGTATCGCAGGAGAGGCCACACCATCCAACCATGCTTTGTAATCAACGCTATGACCGCAGGATCGCGATAGTCTGTGTCTGTCTCGAAAATGCCACCAAAGGTTGTTTCTGGGTAGGAGACGAATACGGGGAAATACCAGTGCTCGTCGTACTGAATGACCAAAGGATGATCATTGGCGATGAAATCAGAACACAAGGAAATGCTAAAAAGAGACAAAAAAGTCCACAATGACCACCAACCTCGACGGTTGGCTCTGAAATTGGCAAGACGGCGACGTGTCAGGTGATGGATGGCCATGGTACTCGCTGTTCACTGGTGATGATTCTTTTGTATTAAATCCCTCTCCGAAGAGTCGGACAGGGGCTGGGGGAGAGGTTGATCTTTTGAGGTTAGTTGCCATTCTTTCATTACTTAATCACTTAATTACTTAATTACTTAATTATGCTAATTGTTTATTTTGTAAATAAAAAAACAATAAATTAATTAAGTCAATTAATTAAGTCAATTAAATCAATCAATATAAGTCAACCCCAGAAGCCTACCTCTCCCCAACCCCTCTCCTTCCAGGAGAGGGGCAATCTGTAAGTCAAACCCTTACCTGTTCCGGTTCTCAAAATCGATGCGTGGATCAATAACAGTATACAGCATATCTCCAGCCAGATTCAGCAACAATCCAAGCAGAGTAAAAACGTACAAGGTACCAAACATAACAGGATAGTCGCGGTTGATGGCCGCCTCAAATCCAAGCAGTCCTAATCCATCCAGAGAAAAAATCACCTCAATCAGCAATGCGCTGGTAAATAAAATACTGACAAAAGCATGAGGAAAGCCTGACACAACAATCAGCATCGCATTACGAAAGACATGACCATACAGAACACGCTTTTCAGTGAGTCCCTTAGCACGTGCTGTGATGACATATTGCTTGTTGATTTCTTCTAGAAAAGAATTCTTGGTGAGCATGGTCAAACCTGCAAACCCCCCCACGATCAACGCCAAAATCGGCAATGTAATATGATAGAAATAGTCCAGTATTCTCATTCCCCAAGAAAGACTGTGCCAGTTCTCTGAAAACAAGCCCCGCAATGGGAAGAGACTCCAAAAACTCCCTCCCGCAAATAATACAACCAACAATACGGCAAACAGAAAAGCAGGAATGGCATATCCTACGATAATGATAGCACTTGTCCAAATATCAAAGCGTGAACCATCACGTACAGCTTTGGCAATCCCAAGAGGGATGGAGATCAGGTAGGTCAACAGGGTTGTCCACAGGCCCAAGGAAATAGAAACGGGCATTTTGTCCAGCACGAGATCAACCACAGTTCTATCTCGGTAAAAACTAGTGCCAAAATCAAAAGTCAGATAATTGTGCAGCATCATCAAGAATCGTTCATAGGCTGGTTTGTCAAAACCATATTGGTGTTCCAATGCTTTGATCAGAGCTGGATCTAGCCCCTGAGCGCCTCGGTACTTGCTATTTTCTCCATGGACGGTGGAAGAAGAGGCTGGTCGAGCACTCCCCATGGTTTCGCCCGCACCACTGCTCGAAAAGCGTTCAGTAGCTTCCATGCCATGACCTCGGAGCTGTGCAATGATCCGCTCAACCGGCCCTCCAGGTGCGGCCTGCACGATCATAAAATTCACCAACAGGATTCCGAGCAAGGTAGGAACCATAAACAATAAGCGACGCAGAAGATAAGAAGTCATCAGTGTCTTCGATACGCGGTTGACGAAAAAACTTAACAAGTACACTTCGTTCTGTGAAGGATCACCGAGAACGTCCTACGATACGCTATGATCCTACAGAACTTCAACAACCCGGCACGTTTATGGTTCGATGGTTCACTGTTTGGTCACTCGTGGTCTTCCTGGTTGCCTGTGATGGCCCGCCTCGTCAGGATCTGCGCTTTGCCTTGGGCAGCGCCCCTGTGACGTTGGATCCTCGGTTCGACACCGATGCCGCCTCGGAACGGATCAACCGTTTGATCTACCGTCATTTGGTCGATTTTGACGAGACGTTTCATCCGATTCCCGACCTGGCTTCTTGGGAAGCGATGGAACCCATCCGCTACCGCTTCACGTTGCAGAACAATGGTCGTACCTTTCACGATGGGAGTCGCTTGACCGCACGGGATGTCAAGGCCACCTACGATGCCTTACGCAATCCAGCGACAGGATCCCCTTACCAGGCGGTTTTGGCGAATGTATGTGAAGTCATCGTCTTGGATTCAGAGAGGGTCGATTTTGTGTTGCATCATCCGGACGCTTTTTTTCCGGGACGCCTTACCCACGGTATCCTGCCAGCCAACTTGTTGGCAACCGGACACCCCTTTGGGACACAACCCGTTGGCAGTGGCAGCTTTGCTTTCGTCGCACGACCAGAGGAAGGCAGGTTGCGTCTGCGCCGCCTGCAAGATGGTCTCGTGCTCGAATTTTTGGAAGTGAAAGATCCGACCGTGCGGGTACTCAAACTGCTCCACGGCGAAGTTGATATACTGCAGGGGGATTTGCCGCCTGAATTGGTGCAATACCTAGAGAAGCGCCCCGAACTACACGTCACCCGCACACGAGGCACAACCTTTTCTTACATTGGGTTTAATCTGCGGGATCCCCTCACGGGGAACCGCATGATACGTGAAGCGGTGGCTTGTGCTCTCGATCGGGAAAGCACGATTCGCTATCTGCTGGGGGGGGATGCGCGACTCGCCGGTACGTTGCTGCCCCCCGAACACTGGGCTAGCAATCTGAATCTACACGGGTCTTCGTATGATCCGAATCGTGCTAGGGCATTGCTCGCGTCGGTCGGTTATGGCCCCGATCATCCCCTTGTCCTCACCTACAAGCTCTCCAGTGACCCACTTCGCATCCGCATTGCCACTTTCTTTCAACGACAACTCGCTGAGGTGGGGATTCAGGTAGACTTGCGTAGTTATGACTGGGGTACTTTCTACGGTGATATTCGGGCAGGACACTTTCAAATGTTTAGCCTAAGTTGGGTGGGCATCAAAACCCCTGGTATTTTTCGGTATGCCTTTCACAGCCACTCCCTTCCTCCGGACGGAGCCAACCGAGGGCATTATATCAACCCTGCGGTGGATGCCCTGATCGAATCTGCCGAAAACGCGCCCTCGCTTGTGGTAGCCGCGCCCCAGTACCAAGCACTACAATCGATGATCGATGAAGATATGCCGTATGTCCCTTTGTGGTACGAAGATCAAGTGGTCATCCTGCGACGGGGTGTGACAGGCTATACCGTAGGGATGGGTAATCACTACGACGCCCTTGCGAACACAACGAAAACCATGGTCAGTAACCAATAAGGGAAGGGTAGCGAATGCAGAGCACGACTATCCACATGATACAATCGATGAGCACTGGCTTAATGCCATGCTTCGAGCAGATTTACAAGATTGAAGTGGTATCGCCCCCTTTCAGTGGCGGCGCCTTTGGGGATGTTTTTGACTGTGCAAGCATCGATGACAAGCCACCTTCTTTACCCCTGGTAGTCAAGATTTTTAAACCAGATCCAGACGAAAACCATCTGCGCGGCTACAAAACCATTCGGAAGCTCCAAGGGCGGGTACGTGCTAGAACAAAAGAACTGTTGACAGTTCCAGGGTTGTATGCTCTACCACAATTCAGCTTTATGGGAAAATGCCAGAACAAGATCGTGTATGGCTATGTTGCACACAAACTCGATCCGGAGCATTTTGAGACCCTTGAAGATATTTTGCAAAACCGATTCAGGGATTTTAGGCAACTGTCATTTAAGAAGAAACTGCGGATGGCGTTAAATCTCACGGAATGTTTCGATCGGTTGCGTGATCTAAACTATATCCATGCGGATATTAATCCACATAATATCTTTGTCAACCTAGAGGATACCTTTCGTACCCAGAAGAGACATCTTGTGTTGATTGACTACGACAGTGGTGTAGTGGTCGATCAGCCCACGGATACGCCTACTACCTACGGAAAAAAGAACGAATGGCTTGCACCGGAAGTATACGAACAAGAAAGTAATCTCGTCAATGGAAAGAGCAATGTAACAGTTGATCTGTTTACCGATATTTGGGCCGTAGCGGTTGGGGTGCATTATGTGTTATTTTCTCGTTTTCCATTTTTCTTTCTGAAGGTTGCGGGCCCACAAGAGTTACGCGATTATCTCCAGAGATATCGTTGGCCTGCAGTAGACAAGAATTATCCTAATTTTAACCCGACCCAGGCACGGGTCTATGATGACTACAGGAAGCGTTTTGACCGTATTGACAATGACTTAAAGCGTCCCTTTATACTGACTTTTAATGAAGGTGTCTATAATCGAACCAGACGAATCAGTTATGCTCAGTGGACGCTGTTGCTCAAACGGGTATTGGAGCGTCGTCGATCCATTCAGTATGGGTTGTCTTTTATTGTGGTGCTTCTGATTGTAGTAGTACCTTTCTTTCATGAGGCTTCCCATATATCGATTCCCCACCACAGAACTGCAGAAAGCGATGCGGAATACGCAGAATCCCACCTAGAGACCGCTTCTCGTGCGCTGGCACGCCACGATTGGGGGAGTGCTGTCCATGCGCTGACGTTGGCGGAACCGTGGGATTCTGCACGGGTGGCACAATTTCGCCGTGATCATCTGCGGGATCTCCAGAGTGCCCGTGATCAAGCACCTTTGAGTGCTGCCTTGGCTGCGGTACGGCAATGGGAAGAACGACAAGACAAAAGGATAAGCGCACACACCCTCCCCCGTCCTGGCGACCTCTACCAGGATGAAGTGAGTGGTATGGATTTTGTCTATTTAAAGGGTGGTTGTTTTAGCATGGGCAGTGCCACGACCGAACTGGGTCGCAGAGGGGATGAAGGTCTTTGGGGACGCCATGCTGTTTGTTTAGAAAAAGGTTTCTGGATCGCAACCAAAGAAGTCACCAATACCCAATATCGACGTATCGAGCATAACCACAAAAGTGGTAGTTACCATGGGCTCACGCTTGACGGTGCCACCCAACCTGTGGTCAACGTGAGTTGGTGGGATGCCGTACAATATGTGGAGAAGTTAAACCACCAAGCCAAGACTCTTAGTCTCTCACAGCATTATCGATTACCCAATGAAGCGCAATGGGAATACGCAGCCAGGGCTGGTACCACGACAAGCAACTTTTGGGGAATCGATGCGGAGCAGGGATGTCACTATGCACAGATGGCCCTCGATCAAACCGGTGATGCCAAGACAAACAGGAGTCGGCATATCAATTCCAAGGCCAGTGGGTGTTCTTATGGGTATGTTGTAAGTGCCCCTGTCGGAAGCTTTGCGCCCAATCCATGGGGGTTGTACGATATGTTGGGCAATGTGTGGGAGTGGACTTGTTCAGAATATCAGGATAGCTACAACGGATCAGAACAAATGTGTGCGTCCGGTTCTTCTACAGAGCACCGTGTATTGCGCGGTGGGTCTTGGCATGATCCCTTGGCTTCATCGCGTGTGGCCGATCGCGACTCTGAACCACCGGACACCAGAAACAACTATCTTGGACTTCGTCTCCTGATAGAGTTTTGATCCCTTGGTACTAGAACTGCAATTGTCTGGAGAGCTTGCGTCGGAAATCCGTGCTTGCGTTTAGGGTTGCAATCATCTCGCCTCCCACGTTTGATAGGCGTGCGAGATCGGCGCGAGGGATTTCGCTTTGGTCAGCAAAAACAAGAAGAGAATTAAAGGGAACTTCACACGTAATGAAATATTGCAGAAAGATGGTTGTTAAACGTGCTTTATCGCGCCCGGGTATTCCGTAAATAAAAAGTGGCGTTTTTGCCTCAAGGCGGAAGTCGACGGGATAGTTTCCAGCCTCTGGCAACGCTGGAATCCGGTAGTCACGATCAACACGATCCTCCGAAACCACCGAGAGTATTTGACCGTAGAGATCCTCGTAGAAGGTAGACTCCACCTTTGAACGATTTAAGAAGATTAGCGAAAACACTCTGGTGAGCGTTTGCCCAAGACGAAACACACCTGAGACGACTTGATCAGCGGCGATCTCAACATAGAATGACCCGTTTTTTGCGTTATACCCTGCCTCCTCTTGTGCAACCACTTGCTCCAACAATAACCATCGAGCACCTGTAAGCAATTTATCAATATCATTTTCGTAACTCAGGCGCATCAGGGTATGCCCTCCATCACTGAGCACAAAGCCGCCCGTTCCCGTCTCAGTGACATAGATCGGGTAATGGTCTCCATCCGGATAATGAAAGGGAGATTCAATCATCGTTTGCCCCGTCGTGCGCCTTATCACTCGAATGCAGTGATTCAGTTGGCTGCGTGCAACCGCATCTTCAATGGTGAGCATAAAGCACCATGGCTATAAAATGTTATCAAAAAGGTCAGGCTCATCTGGGATCGTTTTTTCCAAGCCGGACACAGAACAATCACGCACCAAACAATATAGCGCACCCCGTAGTGTAGTATACCGATTGGTTGGCTTCGCAAAGTGTTCTGGTTTCTTTCCGCTCAAGATTGCCAATTCAGTCGCCAGATGAATATGGAACTGATAATTGATATGACAATGGCTATCATGATGTAGATGTGAGCTACCGTTATATCGACATAGGGTTAAAGAAGTTCTATCAGGTTTTATTATAAGCAATCCACACGAAAAATCAAGCGCATCCAATGTGTTTTGGCGTAAATAAATATCGAAACTTTGACTTCCTCTATCTAACAAATAATTTAGTTGATGACCAGGTTTTTCCTTCCATTTGGCGCGTGGATTAGAGACTAATTTAGAGACTGTGCGCAAGTGATTTAACTCGTCGTCGGTAAGTGCGTCAAAGTTCATAACTCCCTCCTGTGATGTGTTGGTGTGACCCTCACACCAGCGTAGGATCAGATCAGGTACGTCACCAGGGGTATTGTGTGCTAAGTCAAGCGTTGCGACAATCGGTTGGAGCTTCCCTTCGGATTGGATCTCAAACGGATCTCTATCATGTCTTGACCTGGACTCTTCCATACCCTACCGTTAGCAACCTCGGATCCTCACACCGCCTCATGGCCTCTTCCTTCGCGTCACGACCATCGCCCCTATGCAACAATTTAGCAATTTTGTAGTCAACCATTGGCAGTTGTTCCTTGCGCTGGCCATCCTAGTCACCCTGGTTGTGCGCGAACCACTCATGCGTGGCGCCCATGGCTATACGGGTGTTGGCCCCGTAGAAGCCACGGGTCTCATCAACCACCAGGATGCCATTGTCCTGGATGTGCGTGAAGACAACGAGTTCAAGGAAGGTCATATCCTGCACGCACTGCACATCCCAGTGAGTCGCATGAGTAGCCGTATCCATGAGTTAGAAAAATACCGTACGCGCCCGATCATTGTGGCTTGTCGTAGTGGCAGCCGATCAGGGCGTGTCTGTTCGCTGTTACGTAAACAAGGGTTTGAGAGCGTGTACAATTTGGACGGTGGGCTTTTGGCTTGGCAAAACGCCAACTTGCCCGTCACCCAGAAATAATCCACAGAAATGACCAAGGAATCCACCATGCCTGAAGTAACCGTGTATGCCACTGCGACGTGTCCCTACTGTACACGGGCGCGTCGTTTATTGGAAAAGAAGGGGGTACGCTACACCGAGATCAGGGTTGATCAAGATCCGGAGCGCAGGGCCGAGATGACCAAACGCACGGGCCGCACCTCGGTACCCCAGATTTTTATCGGTGATCGTCACATTGGTGGCTATGACGATACCGCTGCGTTAGACGCACAGGGTGAGTTGGATTCACTGCTGGGCTTGGCGCACAATGGCTGAGGCGGTACATGTTGTGTGTCCACACTGTGATGGCACAAACCGCGTTCCGACTCTGCGGCTTGCGGAAGGGCCTCGGTGTGGACGTTGCCACGATGCCCTGTTTACCGGATCTCCCGTAGCGTTGGACACGACGCGCTTTGCACGGCACCTCAAGGACGGCGACTTGCCTTTGTTGGTTGATTTTTGGGCATCCTGGTGTGGCCCCTGCCGTACCATGGCTCCCATCTTCCACGAAGCAGCCGCAGCCTTGGAGCCACAGGTGCGGCTCGTCAAGGTAGATACGGAGCAGGAACAAGGATTGGCGGCCCGTTATGCCATTCGCAGCATCCCCACCCTGCTGTTCTTGCGGAGTGAGCGCGAGGTGGCGCGTATTGCTGGGGCCATGGATCTCGGACGGCTCGTTGCTTGGACGCGGCAGTACCTTTGACGACGCACCCACCCTCCACTGTGACCGGAAAAATCGATGACCCACGAGAACGCCCAAGCTACCGAGCATCAGTTTTTGATCCAAAAGATTTATGTCAAGGATCTGTCTTTTGAGACCCCCAATTCTCCGAGCATTTTTATAGAACAGCGTCGACCGGAGATTGGTGTACAACTCGGTACCTCTGCCCAGAACGTCGATCCTGAGAATTTCGAGGTGGTCGTGTCGATCACGGTGACGGTGAAAATGGGAGAGCGTACTGCCTACCTAGCCGAAGTGAACCAAGCGGGTATTTTCACCATCACAGGGATGCCGGAACAACACCTTGACCAAATGCTGGGTGCCTTTTGTCCGAACATTCTCTTTCCCTATGCGCGGGAAGTGGTCTCTGATTTGGTGATGCGTGGCGGTTTTCCGCCCCTGGTGCTGGCACCGGTCAACTTTGAAGCACTCTACCTACAGCGCCTTCAACAGCAAACACCCCCTGCGTACGCATAATGGCCACAAAGCAAGATACACCGTCTTGGCTTTTAGCCTTTGATAAACCCCTTCCTCTCCATGGGGAAGGGGCTGGGGATAGGGTGGTTTTAGTTTTGAATCTTCAATCTTGATTGGCTTTTTAGATCCTGTCAAAGTCAACGTCTTCTTTTTTTAGCACTCAGTTAAAAGCGATTGCTTTTGTGTTTCGGACAAGTCTCTCTCTGACTTGTCTCGGAAATGGCTGCGATCAGCAACTTGGGTTTCAGTGCAAGATTTTTCGGAGGCATGGATGAGTACCCGTCAGACCATCGCTGTTTTGGGAGCTGGTGCGTGGGGTTCGGCGCTGGCGGTTCTGCTTGCCCGCAATGGCCATACGGTATGGTTGTGGGATCAGGACGCGCACCGCATGGTGGCCTTGTCCAAGAACCGCACCGATCGGTATCTTTCTGGCACATTGCTTCCCGATACCATTCTTCCGACGGAGCACCTAGAGGTGGCGCTTGCTGCTACGTCGGAGGTATTGGTGGTAGTGCCGAGTCATGGTTTCCGTGCCACGTTAGAGGCTTGTGCGGCGTATCGTCCGGCGAATGTGCGGCTTGCGTTGGCCACCAAGGGGCTGGAGCCTGGCACGGAACGTCCTCTACACCAGGTGGCGGAAGAGATCATGGGCATGGAGACCCCCCTTGCTGTGCTCTCTGGCCCGACCTTTGCGGCGGAAGTGCTTGCAGGATTGCCCACGGCGATTACGATAGCCTCGCGTTTTCCTGCGTATGCCCAGTGGTTGGCGGACTGCATGCGGAGCGCCCATTTTCGGCCCTATACCTCTGACGATTTGGTGGGCGTAGAAATCGGGGGTGCGGTCAAAAATGTCATGGCCATTGCAGCGGGGATTTCCGATGGTCTTGGTTTTGGAGCCAATGCGCGAGCTGCGTTGATCACCCGTGGTTTGGCCGAGATCATGCGCCTTGGGGAAGCGATGGGGGGACGACGAGAGACGTTCATGGGACTCACGGGGGTGGGCGATCTGGTGCTCACCTGCACAGACGATCTTTCGCGCAATCGCCGGTTCGGATTGTCCATTGGTCGTGGAAAAACCGTTGACGAAGCACTGGCGGCGATTGACCAAGTGGTGGAGGGATTGAGTACCGTGCGCGAGGTGGTTACGCTGGCGCGTCGCCTGGGGGTGGATATGCCAATTACGCACCAGGTTTATGCCATTCTGTACGAGGGACACAACCCGCGCTCCGCTGTACATGCGCTGCTGATGCGTGCGCTACGATCGGAATAATCGGTGTGCTAGTCCTCACGCCGGAAATCACCCTCAATGATTCGATTGATCCTATGCGAATCAGGGGTATGCACCTCGGCAGAGGGACTGACTGTGGTTGTTTTGGACACGATCCAACGCACCAGGCGACGGCGTAAAAAAGGCACAAGCCCGAGGATGGCCAAGCCATCGGTGATAAAACCCGGCACAATGAGCAAGACCGCAGCGACGAGCAGTACGATACCTTCCAGCAGTTGCACCTCAGGAAGCTCGCCGCGTGCCAAGAGTGCGCTGGACTGTTGGAGCACAGCCAACCCCCTGCCGACGCAACAACCAACCACCCGCAATAGCGGTTAGCAATAGCAGCTCCATCGTTGGTACAATCCCGATTAGACTGCTTACCTGCACCAACAGCAGGATCTCTGCCAACAGCAACGACCAGAGAAAGATGCGTAAGAATCGCGGGCGTAAAGCGCCGTGCTTTCCGAGGTTCATAATCGCCACCCCCTCTAAAAGAGACAGACATATTGTGGAAGCATTTCGAGGAACTACCATACTGTCCGTGCGCCGTGCCAACAAGGTTGTGATTGGCGGCGATGGTCAAGTATCCATGGGCAGTACCGTGGTCAAAGCCAATGCACGCAAGGTTCGCCGCTTGTACCATGACCGCGTTTTGGCGGGTTTTGCGGGGAGCACGGCCGATGCCTTGACCCTGTTTGAGCGTTTTGAAGCCAAACTAGAAAAACACCAGGGCAATCTTACCCGTTCTGCGGTAGAGCTTGCGAAGGATTGGCGTTCGGATCGTGCGTTGCGCCGCTTAGAGGCGTTGATGCTGGTCGCGGATCGTCAGGTATCGCTCATGATCTCCGGCACGGGGGAACTCCTAGAACCGGAACAGGGGTTGCCCATGCAGGCGATTGGCTCTGGTGGGCCGTTTGCCTATGCAGCAGCCCGCGCCCTGTTCGAGGCCACCGAACTGGATGCACGCTCTATCGCGGAACGATCCCTGCATATTGCTGCCGATCTATGCATCTACACCAATCACCAGCTCACACTGGAAGAGTTGTCCTGCGATTGAGTCTCCCTCCATGCCCAAACTGACACCCCAGCAAATTGTTGTTGAACTAGACAAACACATTATAGGCCAAACCGATGCCAAGCGTGCGGTGGCCATTGCCCTGCGGAATCGGTGGCGTCGTTCGCAGGTGGCGGAAGCACTGCGTGGCGAGATTACCCCAAAGAATATTTTGATGATTGGCCCGACCGGAGTTGGAAAAACGGAGATTGCAAGACGTTTGGCGCGTTTGGCCAATGCACCGTTTCTCAAAGTAGAGGCCACCAAGTTTACCGAAATAGGGTATGTTGGGCGGGACGTTGAATCCATTATCCGCGATTTGGTAGAAGTTGCCATCAAGATCATCCGTGAAGAGGAAACGCACAAGGTTCGTGCTCGTGCGGCGAGTGTTGCCGAAGATCGGATTCTGGATATTCTGCTTCCGCGTCTATCACACCACAGCAGCACTTTTAACCAAGAAACAGAAGAAAGCCCAAGCCGCACCATTATGCGGCGCAAACTCCAAGAAGGCGAAATGGACATGCGCGAGATCGAAATAGAGGTCTCCGCCACGGCCATTGGTGTCGAGATCATGGCGCCGCCTGGCATGGAAGAACTGACCAATCAGTTGCAATCCATGTTTCAGAACCTTGGGAGTGGACGCACCCGCACCCGACGTTTGCCTGTCCATTTGGCAATGACCCTGCTCACGGACGAAGGAGCGGCCAAGATGATCAATGAAGAGGATATCAAAAGCCGTGCTCTGCGATCGGTGGAACAAAACGGCATCGTCTTTTTGGATGAGATCGATAAAGTCACTCGTCGTGGAGAAACCGTTGGACACGACGTTTCCCGCGAAGGTGTGCAGCGTGACTTACTGCCCCTGGTGGAAGGGTGTGCGGTTTCTACCAAGTATGGCATTGTCCGCACAGACCATATTTTGTTTATTGCTTCAGGTGCGTTTCACCTGGCGAGGCCATCGGATCTCATCCCTGAACTCCAAGGGAGATTGCCTATCCGGGTCGAGTTGAACGCCCTTAGTGCAGAGGATTTTGTACGTATTCTCACAGAACCGGATGCCTCCCTTACGGAGCAATACACGGCCCTTCTCGCCACTGAGGGTGTGGATCTTTCTTTTGTGCCAAGCGGTATTCGTCGCATTGCTGAGGTGGCTTGGCAAGTCAATGAGCGTACCGAGAACATTGGTGCTCGGCGTTTGCACACGGTAATGGAGCGACTGTTGGATGCCGTATCCTTCATGGCAACCGAACACGTTGGTGAGACAATTGTCATTGACGATATCTATGTGGATGCGCAACTGGGTGATCTTGCCAAGAACGAGGATTTAAGCCGTTACATTCTTTAATGACCCTTTTTAGGAAACGCTGTGATGACGAACGAACTACACATCAAACCCACCGATATTCGACTTCACCAGAAGTCACGGATACTGGAGATTATTTACGAGGATGGTGCACATTTCCACCTGCCTTGTGAATATCTGCGTGTTTATTCGCCCTCAGCCGAGGTGCAAGGCCATGGACCAGGTCAAGAAGTGCTTCAGTTGAACAAGGAGAATGTGAATATTACGGACATTGAGCCAGTGGGAAACTATGCCGTCATTTTGTACTTTGATGACGATCACAACACAGGCATTTATTCATGGCAGCATCTGTACACGCTTGGGAAGCACCAGGAGGCACTCTGGAAGCAGTATCTAGATCGCCTGGAAGAAGCAGGGCATGCGCGTAAGACACCTACCGTACAGTAGCATTTGACCCTGGATGCAATCCCTTCCCCTCCAGTGGGGAGGGGCTGGGGGTTGGATGGTTTGGAACTTGAATGTTGCATCCTGAATCCTGAATCTTGAAAAGACAAATCAAAACCAGCCCCTTTCTTTTTTAGTACAAAGCCAAACCCTTTGACTTTGGCTATGGGGTGGTTGAATCCTTTCCTCTGCATCTCTCCGAATCTGCCTATCAAAAAGCCCAACCTTGCGACTCCATCATCTCATGTAACTTTCCGACCGCTGCATGAAAATGACATTGTTTAATGATTTTGCCGATGTGCGCGAATTCTGACGCGAGAGCTGTTCCTGACACTGCTTCCTCTAGTACATGAAAGTAGTCGATTGCGTCAAATTGACTCTCTTCCAGTAAAGGGATAAGGTTATGTATGTGCTGAATAATTAGCAATTGATCAACTTCTTTCTGTGTATGCGACGATGTTTGTTTTGTTTTATTAGGCATCCACTTGGCAAGTGTGTTTTTCATCTCGTCTAGTACGAATGGTTTCACAATAAAATCATCCATTCCAGTAGCAAAGCAGCGTTGCCTATCTTCCTCAAAGGCATCGGAGGTGACGGCAATGATTGGATGACGTGGTTGATGATTCTCTAGTTCCCATGCTCGTATTCGCTGTGTGGCAGTATAACCGTCCATGATGGGCATATGGAGATCCATGAGGATGAGGTCGATAGCGTGTTCTTTCTGAACGATATCAACGGCTTGTTGTCCATTTTCGGCAAATAGCACATTTCCACCGAATTTTCTGATAAAGATATCCGCTACGATTCGATTGGTGTCATTGTCTTCCACCAGAAGGATGTTGCCAAGCAGCGCGAATTCGTCGGAAGGGTCGCTTTGATCAGTATGTGCACTATTATCCATATCCTCTATAGAATGCTCCGCTTGTATCCTGAACCAGAAACGAGAACCTTTCCCTATCTCGCTCTCACAACCAGCAGATCCTCCCATCATATTGGCAAGTTTCCAGACAATGGACAAACCGAGTCCACTGCCACCGTATTGGCGAGTGATCGAGCTATCCACCTGAGAAAAGGGCAGGGAAGTCGCCATTTTTCGCGATACCCGACTGGGACATCCCAGTCGCCGTCGGGAGCGAAAAATTGACGACATGCCGTGCCTTCGGCGCCCGCGCCGCCCTGCGTCCGCCACGACTCGCCACTTCGCTGGCTCGCCATGGCTCCCACAAATGGCTTTACGCCGTGCTCGGTTGCCTTACGTTTTGTCTCAGCCCGCGATACGGCTGC
>CAIJYR010000258.1 GCA_903824965.1 uncultured Thiotrichales bacterium | reverse complement strand
GTACCTGTGTCAGCGTCTGTAGTCTTTGGGTATGTAGGGTCACGATCATGTCTCCATGATCCCAACTCTCGCACCTCCAGGCTCACCTCACGCTGGAAACACACCCTCTCGTTCAGGCTCATCTCACATTGGACAAGGCTCGGTGTTGACACGTCACCACTAGAGCAGTAAAGTCAGTGGGATTCTGTCAATTGAAAGCGTATCGGCACTTCCACAGTGGCGATCATGGCCTGACCTGCCTGCTGTGCGGGTTCAAAGCGCCAGTGTTGAACTGCTTCTCGCGCTGCTTCATCCAGGACAGAATACCCAGAACTGTCCTTGATGCCCACCTGAATCGGAAAGCCGGAGACATCGACCACGACGGCCAAACGCACCGTTCCCACGAATCCTTGCCGTCTTGCGAACAGCGGATATACAGGACTTGGGTTGTTGCGGTACGCAACCGGATGATGGATTTCTTCGATCGGTGCTGAGAAGGTCTCCGAGTGCGTGGGTTCGATCGATACGGGAGACGAGTCCACCGAAGGTACAGCAGTCTTTGGGTCGGGCGCAACCATAGAAACAACCGGGGGCGCAACTAGGGGTGTAGATACGGATTGTTCCCGATGCTTGGGCTGCGCCATGAGAGGTTTCACAAGAGGTTTCGCAATAGGCGGTTTTGCAGCGAGATGCCGCACAGGATGCAGTATCGGCTGGTATATCGGCTGGGGAATCGGCACAACAGGCGGTGTGTCGGCCTGTGGTAAAACCATCGGTAAAACCATCGATGGCACTGGTTCTGCCTGCGTCGTCGGTCGTGGCGATGCTCGCTCCAGGGTCACACGCAAGGTGGCGGGTGTAGGCTCGACAGAGCGCATCGTCTGTGAGAATACTCGCCATTCCGCAAAGATCGCAACGTGTAGCCCCAGGGCAATGCAAAAGGCTACCCCGATGCGCGTCTCAGGGGGGGGGTTACCTCGACCCAACACGATGACCCATTCCTAGATGACTTTGGAAAACCGACGCTGGGTCTGGCTGCGCAGATAACGGTCGAACACCATGCAGATATTTCGGATCAACAATTTCCCTCGGGGTTGCACCTGGATACCGATTGGAGACAAAGCGATCAAGCCATCGTTCTCCAGGATGGCCAATTCGGAAATTTCTTGGGAGAAATAGTCAGCACACTGAATCCCGTATTCCCGTGCGACTGCTGCATAGTCCAATCGAAAATGGCATATCAACTGGGTAATGACCTCGCGACGGATCCGATCGTCTTCGTTCAATTCTATCCCACGAAAAAGGGGTAACTCGTTTTCGCCTAACCGCGTATAATAATGCTCTAGGTCTCTCGCATTTTGACTATAGGTACTCCCAACCTGGCTGATGGCCGTAGATCCGAGGCCAATCAAATCGACATTGGCTTGTGTGGAATAGCCCTGGAAATTGCGATGCAACGTTCCTTCGCGTTGTGCGCGTGCCAATTCGTCTCCGGGCATGGCAAAATGATCCATGCCAATGTATAAATACCCTGCGGCCGTGAGATGATCAATGCTACTATGAAGAATCGCCAACTTTTCTGCGGGACTCGGCAGGTCTTCTGCGCGAATGCGTCGTTGGGGCGGGAAGAGATCAGGCAGGTGGGCGTAATTAAACAGGGAGATACGATCCGGACGCACCGCCAAAATCTTTTCGAGGGTTGTTCCAAAACTCTTCACACTCTGAAAAGGCAAGCCATAGATCAAATCTACGCTTATTGATCCAAAACCCTGCGATCGTGCGGCTTCCAGGACGATCGTGGTTTCCTTCTCGGTCTGGATGCGATTGACTGCTTGCTGTACGCGTGTGTCAAAATCCTGTACCCCCAGGCTTATGCGCGTAAAGCCGAGCGATCGCAACAAAGCAATGGTATCTACCTGTGCCTCACGAGGATCGATTTCTATGGCATACTCGCCGCTACCGTCTTCTAAAAGCGTAAAATGATGGCGCGTTTCCTCCATCAAGGCTTGCATCTCCCCGTGGGAAAGAAACGTGGGAGTACCACCGCCCCAGTGCAGTTGGGTGACGACTCTGCTTCGATCGAACAACGCGCCTTGTAGGCGGATCTCTCGGTGCAATCGTTCTAGGTAGGGGCCACTGCGCGTTCGATCTTTGGTGACCACTTTATTGCAGGCGCAATAAAAGCATACCGTATCGCAGAAAGGCAGATGAAAGTACAGCGATAGGGGTCGGGTGGTTTCGTTGGATGCACGGGCAACCTCGCAGTAGCGATCAGCCCGAAAACCCTCATGAAACTGTACGGCAGTAGGATAGGAGGTGTAGCGTGGCCCAGAGCAATCATACCGACGGATAATCTCTGGATCGAAGACCAGGGTTTGGTCCATGGGGACAGGGGCCTTTTGCGGTTTCTGGGACACGGATACAACGAACAGAGAAAACGATCAGTAACGATCAGTATAGCGTTGCTTCTGCCTTCGAGCAAGGAAGGCGTACCGCACAGTGCTATATCGTGTAGGTCACGGATAGGATCCAAGCGCACCAGCGTGTATAATTGGGTCATAAACACGATGATCCACCGCTTACCACCTAGCAGACAGAAATACATGATCCAGCAAACCAACCTTGATCTATCCGTGCTTGCACACGCACATGTTAGGCTGAATAATCACCCCTTGTATGCTGCTATTCAAACGCGAGAAGATCTGCGTTTTTTTATGAAATACCATGTCTATCCGGTCTGGGATTTCATGTCGCTGTTAAAATATTTACAGAATCACATTGCGCCTGCGCATGTACCATGGGCACCGGTCGGGAGTTCTTCAGTACGGTATTTTATCAATCAAATTGTTCTCGGTGAGGAATCCGACGAAGGTTTGCCAGACTCTACAGGCAGGCCAACCTACGCGAGTCATTTTGAGCTATACTGTGATGCCATGCGTGAAATTGGCGCTGATCCCTCCGATGTGTTGCAATTTTCTAGGGTTGCGACACAACAAGGCATCGAAGCTGGTTTTGCGTTGGGGATTGTACCAGAGGCAGCACAGCATTTTATGGCATCCACGTTCTCTTTCCTTGCAACGGGAGAAGCGCATATCGTTGCCTCTGCCTTTGCATTTGGGCGTGAGCACATTATTCCTGAGATGTTCCGATCGCTGTTAGCGAAAATGGGTATCACAGAACAGGATGCACCGATTTTCCATTATTATATGAAACGCCACATACACCTTGATGAAGATTTTCACGCACCCATGGCGCTCAAAATGGTCAATGAGTTGATCGGTGGCAGCGCAGAAAAATCACGCGAAGCAGAAAGGGCAGCCCATACTGCAATAGAAGCACGCTTGGCGTTGTGGGACGGCGTGCTGACGGCCATGCATCAACGCAGTTGACCTAGCGTTTACAATAAAAACATTCCATCGTGGAGAACATCATGCTCAATCTACGTGCTCTGTTTCTGCTCAAAGAGGAAAATCCTACGGCAATCGACAGGTTGTGTGCGCAATGTGGTCTGGATCCAATCGTGGCTCACGGGGTCGTGAAATTGCTCATCGCAAACGATGGCAACCTGGCCAGCCTTTCCGCAGCGCAACGGAAACACTTTGATCAGGCCATTCTCCCTTTGATTGGTGGATGAAATCATTTCCTAATCGTTCGGAGTTGCAGGTTGACGACCCAACGCAATGAGTCCGACCAGTTTATACTCCTTGCCAAGGTTGAATTTTTGCACAATCTTGCGCTCCCTGATCTGACCAATCCAACAAGCACAGATTCCCAACGCATGGGCCATCAACAGGACGTTCTGTCCCGCTAGGGTAGCATCCTGTAGGGCGTACAAACGGCCTCTTCTGTATTTTGCCGTGGCCGAGGTAATGTTCGCACATATCAAGAGGATGCAGGACACGTTCTTAAAGCGTTCCCGCTGTTGCCGAATACGGGCGGAAAAGATGTATCGAATGATGAACTCCAAATCCTCTGGATGGGTCACAGGAATTAAATTTCTGGATTTCAGCCCTCCTGCGGAGGGAGCAGCCTCGCCTGCACGGAGGAGGGTCTGAAGATCCTCTTCGGCCAGCGCACCCGGCTCGAACGCACGCACCGAATGACGGTTCAGGATGTTCGCCAAAACAATGGTTGCCTCATTGGTTGCCACGCTGGATACCCCCTATGTCTCACTTGACGCAGTCACATCGTCACGAAGATATGGGACAAGCAACCCCTCAAGGACTTCGAGGTCAGGGATGAGCGCAGGTTGATCGGAGAGATCCACCGCTGCGTACAGGCTCGTATCAGATACGTTCTCCTGTAGCACCAGGCTTTCTTCTCGCACCAGCGTAAGACGCGGAATCCCCTGGATACGCAACCCAAGAAAAGGCAATTTGGGATGACCCGTGATCCCATTCAAGATGGCAATCCGGGTGCCAGCGATTGCGCCCCGATCTGCATGGCCACACAACATCTCAAAAGAGATGAGAGGCACAGAGATTCCCCGCCACTCCATCCATCCGAGCAACCAAGGAGTGCTGCTGTACAGCGATTCCGGTGCTCGATAACTGATAACCTCCGCAAGAACCGCACTCGGCAGCAACAAAGGCACGCTCCCCGACACAGGAAGAAACAAACTACGTATCGCAGCACGAGATTTCATCAGTGAAGGCGTCCGAGGGCATGGGGGAGGGATGCTGTACGCAACGTAGACAAAGTCGGCGCACGCAACCGTAAGCGATGGATCGCTTCCAATAATTCTGTTTCTTGGTAGGGTTTTCCAAGATAGTGCGTCACCCCGACTTCTGCCGCCCGTTTACGGTGTTTGGGGCCGGTACGCGACGTGATCATGATAATCGGAATGTGCTGGAGTCTTGGATCGCTTCGAATATAGGTGGCCAATTCGTAGCCATCCATGCGTGGCATTTCAATGTCCATCAGGATGAGATCAGGCATTTGTTTTTGGAGCAATGCCACGGCATCCACGCCGTCTCGTGCGGTGAACACGGTCATGTGGTGGCGTTCTAGGAGTCGGGCTGTAACCCTGCGAACCGTAATGGAATCATCCACCACTAACACCGAGGGGGCCGATTCTTCCAAGCCTTTTTGGGTCAGGCGATCCGTTGTTGGCAGAACTGATCCATACAGTGCAACACTCTTTCGGAGGAGTGCGGCCATATCTAGGATGATCGCGACCCGACCATCGCCCAGAATGGTCGCACCGGCAATCTCGCGCACCCGACCCAGTTGGGGGCCGACGGATTTCACCACAATCTCACGCGCACCGAGCAGTCCATCCACCGCCAGTGCCGTGTGGATCTCCCCAATGCCAAACAACAACACGGGCAATTTTTCCCCCACCGCCAAAGGACGGGTAGGCAGCGGTGCCTCCAAGAGCGTCGCAGCATGGGCAAAGGTATACTCTACGCCACCCCGCATCAACACGGGACGTGGATCTTCGTAGAGACGATTGGCCTCGTCGTGAGACAGTTGCAGCACCGCCAGAATAGCGACCAGCGGAATGGCAAAAAGGTCACCCTGAACATTGACCAACAAAGACTTGCTGACCGCAAGCGTCAAGGGTAGGCGCACGGTGAAGGTGGTGCCACGCGACACCTCCGAATCGATGGAGAGTGTGCCACCGAGCACAAGCACTTCGTTGCGTACAACGTCCATGCCGACACCCCGTCCCGCGATTTGGGTCACTTGGCTTGCCGTAGAAAAGCCTGGTTCTAAGATGAACTGCATGACTTCTTTGTCAGCGAGGAGAGCATCGTGTGCTAGCAGACCCCGTTCTTTGGCCTTACGTCGGATCGCAGGGATGTCCAAACCGCGACCATCATCCCCCGCAGAGATGACAATTTCCTGGCCATCACGACGCAAATGGATCGTAATCAGGCCTGTTTCTGGTTTGCCAGCCGCACGACGTACCTCAGGTGGTTCCAAACCGTGGCTGATGGAATTGCGCAGCATATGCTCCAGGGGAGCCAGCATCCGATCGAGTACGGTGCGATCCAACTCAATCTCGGCACCCACTAAGCGCAACTCAGCCTGAAGGTTCAATTCCTGTGCCGTCTGTCGGACAATCCGCCGCAGACGTTGGGCAACGCCCGCAAAGGGTACGGTGCGTGTCCGCATCAAGCCTTCTTGTAGCTCTTTGGTGATGCGTGACTGCTGTAAGAGGAGCATTTCAGCATCCAGTGTCGTTGCGCTCAGCATTCCGTGAAGACTCGCCAGATCGGATACGCTCTCCATGAGACTTCGGGAGAGTTGTTGCAGGTTTGAGTAGCGTTCTAGTTCAAGGGGGTCAAAGTCCGCTCCGCCTACCTCAGGATGAAGGTGCAGGATCCGAAACTCGGTCTCCATTTCCAAGCGACGCCATTGATCGCGCAAACGGGACACTGTTTGTGCCATTTCCTGTAGGCTGTGGCGTTGTCCTGCCATTTGTTGATCCACACGGGATCGTGTAATGCTCACTTCCGCCGCATAATTGACCAACTGGTTGAGGAGATCAGCCGCCACCCGCACCTGTTCTGACACAATGCGTGGTGCGGTTCGCCGATCGCCTGGTTCGTTGTCCACACCATTGGACACAGCACGAGCGCCAGATCCCTCGGCGTCGCTCGGTGGTGGGGGGGAGGCTGAGGGTATTGTTGTCTCTGCGGGTCGCAACGACAATTGCTGCGTGACCAAATTCTCGATGTGGTGGTGGAGAACCGTCGCGGGCTCAACCGGTTGTCCTGCACGTACACGATCGATCATCGCAGAGAGGTGATCGCCAGCCGTTTGCACAAGATCAAACAACCGTTGGGTGGCAGGTAAGTGACCATCCACCACACTGTCGATCATCGACTCTAGGGCGTGCGACAAGTCGGCAATGGCTTGAATGCCCACCATGCGTGCGCCACCCTTGAGAGTATGCAGGGTACGGCGCAGTTCAGCGACCAACGCCACATGGTTGGGGGCAACGGACAGTTGGCGCAGCAGACCATCCATAGTGCCCATCAGATCCTCAGCCTCTCCCAGGAACATCTCCATCAGATCACCCCGTTCTGTTCCCCGTTCTGTGTCTGGGGGGGGCGTGCTGGTTTGCGTGAAGCTGGGAGGTGCAGGGGTGACAAGGGCGGGTTGGGAGGGGGGATCTGCCAAAACCGCTGCATTGATCAACGGACTGATCGGCTGCGTTCGCAGTAGCTCTGCAATGGCATGGCAAAGCTCATCCTGCGGTGTTGCGGATTGATGATCGTGCACATCATCCAGCATGATCCACAACTGCTCCATCGCCCCAATACAGAGAGGTACGGTATCATCGTGGCAGATTTGTGCGTCCACCGCGATCCGTTCCAGTAGGTCGTTCAGCGTCCCACACAACGCCGCAATCGCGGGAATGCCAACCAGGTCAGCATTGCTCGCCACTGTTTTCAGGAGCGATTGCAATGGCTGCAAAACCGCTACGTTGGAGGTGTCTGACTGCCATTCTGCTAGGATCTGTTCAGCGTTTTTGAGCGCATCTGTGGCCTCTTCCAAGAACATCTCTAGGGCTTCGTCTATCTCGGCGGCGGGAGGCGATTGGCTCACATGGTTCGAGACCATGGTATGGGTAGCCGCTTCGATTTGTGACAGCCAATCATCGATGCTGGGGACAGTATTCTGATCGGTCAGGGCAGAGAGCCACACGCGGATAAACCCTACCCCCGCTTCCACCCACTGAAGACCCTGCTCGTCAAGGGCTATATCGGTCGCAAGACAAGTGCGCACATACTGTTCTAACGCTTGTGCGATATAGCCGATCCCACCCACTCCTACCGTTTTGGCGCTGCCCTCGATGGTATGGAGAACCCTAGCACTCCCCTGGAGGGTATGAAGAGCACGCAGCAATCCCTCAGGGTTCGAGAACCCCCCGCCATTGTCTCGACAGACTGCGATGGCTTCTTCTGCCGTAGCAAGATGTTTTTTTGTTTCTGCCTCAAACAGAGCGAAGACATTCGATTCGATGTCCGCACGTGCTCGATCCGCTACGGCGGCACTCGGTTTGATACCGGGTTCGTCTGGCGTGGGGGTGGGTACTGGAACAGAGGGCGTGGTGAGGCGAGGCCCAGCGTGTGCGAGCCGCCAAGCCTGTTCTGCGATTTCTTCTACCCCTTGTGCGGTGTTACGACCTGTTTGAAAATCTTCGAGTAAAGTCGGCAGTACAAGGCGTGCATCCTCTACGACATGCAAGAGCGAGGGGGAGATTCTTACCGTGTGGTCTATCGCACGGTTGAGCAAATTTTCCACGGCCCACGCCAATTCACCCAGCCGGATAGCACCCACCATACGACCACTGCCCTTCAGTGTATGGAACGATCGGCGCACCGTCAGCAGTGAGTCTTGGGGTGTGTGGCTCACCACGATACACTGTCCACCCTCCTGCGGGAACAACCCAACCCGTAGGAGTGGCAAATGCTGATCGAGGGTTGCCATTTCTTCTGTGGCTTCTTCCGTGAACACCTCGACCATTTCAGGATCGACATCCGATCCCGATTTCTGCTGAGGCATCGGAACAGAAGACAGAGGTTGTTCCTCTGGTTCCTCCGCTTCGAAGCCGTCTAAGACGAGCGGCGGATCTTCTTCCTGCAGCGATTGGAACAAGAGCTGCGACGTCTCTTCAAAGCCGTCTAAGACGAGCGGCGGATCTTCTTCCTGCAGCGATTGGAACAAGAGCTGCGACGTATCTTCAAAGCCCTCTAAGACGAGCGGCGGTTCTTCTTCCAATGATAACAGTACCAGTGGTGGAACCGATGCACTCGGCAGTGCAGGGGTGGCACCCGCAAGCGACGCCCAAGCAGCGATGGCAGACTCTCCCTGTACCAGAAAAGACTCCCCTGATCGATTCTGGATCTGTTCCTCTAAATACAACTCCAAGGCGGCGATGGCATCTGCCAAACGATCCAACCACGCACCCGAAATCGATTCAGGGAGTTCGTGCAACCCATGCAAACACGCCAAGGCAAGTTGAGAAGGACGCTCTAAGCCCAGCATTCCCAATCCACCCGAAACCTCATGCAGTGCCGTTTGTAGGGTTTCCCAGGCGTGCGCATCACGTGCGGTGGGGGTTTGTGCAAAAACCAGAGTGGCTGCTTTGGCACGGTTCAGACTGTCAATTGCCTGCTGGAACACCGCTTGATGCAACTGCCGATCACCCATGGCAAAATTGGGTGATCCTTCCCCCGCTGACGATGCCCCTCCAAGTCCTGCCAGGATCGATTCGACGTGCACAAAGCGATCCGCCAAAGGAAGAAGCATGGCTGTGATCGCGTTGGCAGTGAGTGCAGAGGTACCCGGTGCCGGGTTGATCAGGGTTGCAAGGATTTCAGCAACCGAGTGCAACTCGGTGCGTGCGACTTCCTGGTCAATGATCGCGAGCGTCCCTGCGATCTGATGCACTTGTTCGAGCATCGGGCGCAACGCTGCAACGTTTTGATCGCGCCGACGCACGAACAGATCCAGGGTCTCCATAACCTTCGTGAGATCTTCACGCAAAGCGGAAGAAACGGTTTCCATGAGCGCACGATTGGTTCCTCGCAAGCTGCCCCTGGCGGCTGCCAGATCGGATTCCGTTGGCAAAGCGTCTTGGAGGCAAAAGGATGAGCGCAGCGCAGAAACCAGCGGGCCATGCGATCGTGCACAGGCAACGTGGTAGAGGATTTGTCGTGTCAATGACCACGGTGGATTGGCGCTAACGCCTGGATCACCCGCATCCAGGTAACGCTTCGTCTGGCGCTCTACCTTACCAAACAAGGGTCGAACAACGGCCGGTTCCAACCCATTGTCCTGCACCGCCTCGACCAAGCCCGCGCCTGCCCACCAAAGACGCATGGCATCGGGATGGGTGGTTACGGTATATAGCTGCTCCATCGCTTGCCGTAAGCGATGCACAGCTTCTGTATCTGCGGGGTTGCGTGACCATGCCACCAAGCCCGACTGAAACAGAGAACGCGCCCGTCGTGCGATGTTTTGTCTCTCCCCACCATCCAGGGCTACGGGCGGGAGATCAAACGCAGGCACCACCGAAAGATCAGGAAAGAAAAACAAATCCTCCGCCAACGCTGCTTCATGACGCGCTGCACGCAGTTCGTTGATGATCGGGAGCAAAACGATTGGAAAATCTCGGGCACCGTTTTGTAAGCGTTCGAGGTAGTCTGGGAGGGGGAGGAGGGCACGCACCAATACTTCTGCTGCGCTAGACTCGACATGTCCGCCGACCAGGGCCAGCAGCAGTTGTTCCATTTCCTCCGCAAGGAGAATCCCCCCCTGTACCTCGACCATCCGCAGGGTGCCGGTGACTTCATGGAGGTGCCCGAGACAGCTTTGCAACGCTTCACGCGCACTCGGATCTGTTGGATCCTCTGCGTACTGTTCGAGCGCGGCACTGGCAAGGCCGAGGGTGTGATCAATCTCCCCTTTGACCCAGGACAGAGGCCCGGGCTCCATGGCGTTTTTCGCAAGATTATTGGTAGACATGGGCGGTGCTGCCCCTCTTGTTTATCCCTTTCCGGGCGCTGGTAACTTAAAGCCAGCCACGGAACGTCTCAGATCGTTAGAGAGCTCCGCAAGATGACCAATGGATGCAGCCGTATCCTGGGTACCGGAGGAGGTTTGCGTGGTGATCTCTTGGATGACATTCATCGTCTCAGAAATATGCACGGCACTGCGGACTTGTTTCTGTGCAGACTGTGAAATGTGGTGGATAAGCTCAGCGAGTTGCGCAGACACATTGTCGATTTCAGAGAGTGCACCTCCGGCATCTTCGGCGAGTTTGGCACCCCGTACCACATCGGTTGTGGTTTCTTCCATGGAAATGACCGTCTCGTTGGTGTCACTCTGAATCGTGCGTACCAAGGCATCGATCTGTTTGGTTGCGTTGCTTGCCCGTTCCGCGAGACGTTGTACTTCGTCCGCGACGACTGCAAATCCCCGCCCTGCCTCACCTGCCATCGCTGCCTGGATTGCTGCGTTCAGTGCCAGAATGTTCGTTTGGTCAGCAATGTCGTTGATGAGTGCGAGAATCTCGCCGATCTCTTGGGAAGATTCCCCAAGCCGCTTAATCCGTTTGGAGGTCTCTTGGATCTGGTCTCGAATGTCTCCCATGCCTTTGATGGTATCGCGCACGGCCTCAGCACCGCGCTTCGCAGTGCGCACTGCGTTTTGGGCGACCACCACCGCATCGTCAGCCTTGATCGCCATTTGTCCCATGGCGCTCGCCATGGTATCAATGGTCGTGCTTGCACGCTGAATCTCTTGGGCCTGGTGTTCGCTCGCATCGGTGAGGTGCATTGCGGTCGCCTGTGTCTCTTGGGCGGCACCCGATACTTGTACGGTGGTGGTATTGATTGCAGCGACCAGATCACGCAAGGCATCCACCGCAAAATTGATGGAATCCGCGATGGCCCCCGTAAAATCCGTGGTCACGGTCGCACGTACAGTAAGATCACCGTCGGCAAGGTTGGTAATCTCATCAAGCAGACGCAAAATCGCCTCTTGGTTGCGTTGAGTGGCTTCGGCTGCTGCTTGCTGTTGTTTGTCACTCTCCCATTGACGATGGCGTACATCCCGCAGCAAACCTATCCCCAACCAGATCAACAAAACAAGGGCAAAACTCGCCAACAGATACCCTGTGGTGCGTGAAAGGGTACGCGTCTCTCCCAGGCGGTCATAGATCCCCAAGAGTTGGGTGCAATCGCCCATCAAGCGATCGCTTTGATCGATAATCCGAGCAATGGCCGCTTGTACCTGGAATAAGGTATCTTTTTTTGCCAATAAGGCATCGATTTGATCCTTGAGGACACGGGCCTCCGCGATCAGAGGGGGCAATTTGGCAAGGCCCTCAGGGTCTTGAAGGGGTTTGATTTGAAGCAACTCATCCCCCGATTGCAGACCGTCCAGGATGCGCACGAACAACGTAAGATCACGTGCCATCTCGTCCGTTGCGGAGGCGGCAGCAGTGCCACCCAACAGTACGATTCGATCGATGCGATTCGCCATCCGTTGTGCCAGTACACGCTCGCGCCCCATGAGGTTGATCACAACGGGCGGGATGTTTTTTTCCACCAGAATGGCTATCAACTCGTCTGTCTGCCGAATCGCCTCAGGGATTGTCTGATCTTGGAGTCGTGTGGCCGCGCCACGCATCTCTTGAAGTGCTGGTACGCCCGATAGTACCAGGTCGATGTTTCCGCGCACCGCAGACCAATGTTCCTTCAGGGACTTGAAGGCTGGATCGGCCATGGCAGGGCTTGGCGGCAAACCCGTGTTACTGTCACCTTGTTCGAGGAGAGTGAGATTTTGTTCAAAACGCATACGGCTTTGTTTGAGCATCGCAAAGGCTGTAGCCTCATTGAGGGCCACGCCTTGTGCTGCTCTGTCGAAACGCTGCGTGAGCAACTGTTCATCCGTTGCTGCGTTGCGATACCGTGCGTCATAGCCTTCGTACACGGAGACGTAATAAAAGGTAAATCCCATCAAGAGCAGCACAACCACGAGCAGCGCGAGTACCAGTGATTGACCAACCCCTGCACCAAGTTTCTTCGTCTGTGTAACGGTTTCGTTCATATCTTCCCCAAAATCGTTTAAAACGTCTGCCAAGGATCAAGGATGTGGATGCTGTTTATGTTGCGACTTGCATGAATGCTGTGCTTTCCGCCAGTGCGTAGAGTCCGAACACGGGCGTATACCGCCCATTCCGTTCAAACCCGCCTTGGAGGTAAGGTGCGAGAGACGTTTCCGCCACAGGAGGTTGTGGAGTGCTTTCCTCTTGTAAAAAATGCCGAAGACCGATCACTTCGTCTACCAGGAGACCCGCGAAGAGTTCTTTGTGTTTGATGACCAACACCCTGTTTTTGCGACCACGCACCACTGGAGTGCCTTCTAGGAGGGTGCGGAGATCCATGACAGGGAGCAGGTTGCCGCGAACGTTGGCTAAGCCTCTCACCCATGGTTTGGTACCAGGTACCCGTGAGACCGCAGGGAATGCCAACACTTCGTTGACTTCGAGGAGGGGTGCGGCCAGCTCCTGATCGCCCAGGCGAAAGACAATGCCCGACCAGGTGGGTTTGCCTTCGCTACGACGCGGCAAACCACGAACGCGTGCTCGGGCGCGAACTTCAATGTTGTAGAGCAAAGCAAAGGGGTTGGAACGATCCACAGTGCACTCGCTTTCGGCTAACCGCCCAGGACGGTTCGGAGTTTTGCGATCAAGTCGGCCTCTAACACCGGCTTGATCAGGTAGTCACGTGCGCCTTGACGAAGCGCCCATACTTTGTCAGCTTCTTGGCTTTTGCTGGTGATCACGAAGATGGGTATCGAAGCGCAGGCAGGATCTTTGGTGATCAAACGGGTGGCTTGAAAACCACTCATGCCCGGCATTACAACGTCCATCAGGATTACATCGGGGTGTTCTTGGTGGGCCAAGGTCACGGCATCGGTGCCGTTGTCAGCCGTCGAGATACGGTGCCCGTGTCGTTCAAGCATCGTTTTCAGGACATAGACCTCGGTCGGAGAATCATCAACAATGAGGATATGGGCCATCGTTAGGCTCCCGTGCTCGGAGGCTTGGCGGCACCGATCACACATCGATGGATGGCACCGAGCAGATCCTCTTTGGTGAAGGGCTTTGTAAGGTATTCCTCGCAGCCTACGACGCGACCCCGTGCGCGGTCAAAGAGACCGTCTTTGCTGGAGAGCATGATGACGGGGGTACTGCTAAATTGGCTGTTCCGCTTAATGAGTGCTGTAGTCTGGTAGCCATCAAGGCGCGGCATCATGATGTCGATGAAGATGATGTCTGGGCGGTGATCTGCGATCTTGGACAAGGCTTCGAAGCCATCGCCTGCGACGATAACCTCACAACCGGCGTTCTTGAGCAAAATCTCAGCGGTGCGGCGGATGGTCTTGCTGTCGTCGATCACCATCACTTTGAGACCGTCCAGCCCGACATCTTCGTGCACCGACACATCCAACCCGCTGTCCTCACGCTCGTTGACCACCTTGCCCTCCGTTGAGTCGCTTCGCACCCCTCTCTCACGCCCCTAGGATTCTACCATGATGGACGTGGCTACGTCGTACATGGATCGAGCCAAATGTACCATGTACCCTGGGAGGCACACGCGAACGCTTCACCCCGCATCCAATACGACGGTTTGATCACGGTTCTGAGTATGCAGGGCCAGCATGATTTCTAGAAACGCAGCGTAATGAACAAGATAGGACTGACTGAAAGTCTTCACATCGCCTGTTGACAAGGTTACTTCTACCCATCGACGGATTACGCGCCCATAGGTGCGTATTTCTGTTGGTTTGATTTCTACAATTTCACGCCATGGAACCTTTTTCCAGCTAGACTCCTCCGGTGCTTGTGCATAAGAAAAGTGATCAGTATCCACGATCGCATAATAAAGTTTTCTTTTTGCGATCCGTGCCGCTATGATTGCGATGGGTATCACGGACAGAATGGAAAGACCAGCGCCCCATTGTCCGAGCATATCCATGAGTGGGTCGAATCTCCAGATGAAAACCGCCCCAGCAGCACCAGAAAGAAAGGATATTATTGCACCTATTCTGGTGATGATTTTTCTTGGCCTAAAAACGTGCGGCAATGAAAGCTGGGTTCCTGTTTTTGATGTTTTCTCTTCTTGGTGATGATCAACGAGCAGTATCATCATCCATAAGACAGCATGAATCATCATTGCGTAGGGGATTGCATACCAGAGCGCCATCCATAACGGTCTTGTGACAAGCTCCGATTCTTTCTGGAGGATCGTTACCTTGCTGAGTATGGCGTTTCCAGTAGCAGCATCGAGTACGAGATCGTGTGTCAGAATGCTGGCTTTTACACCATTGGGTACCTTGGGGAGTTGAAGCAGGATCGATCCTTGCCTATCTTCCATGGATGCGCGTGTGGTGGTCGTGCATTCTCCTTCAATCTCTAATTGAGCACCCAGCACCGTAGAGGCCGTTCTTCCTGACTTCCAAGAAACACTCATGGGTGTAACTTGTATAGGATTTTTTTGTGTCCATACAATTCCGCCTGTGCTCACGATGGTAGTGTTCTTTTCTATATACTCTTTCCATGCCTGATTCACAGGATAATATTTATCATCGCCTGCATCTATGCTCAACTTCACCAACCATGATCGATGCACCGTGGAACCTAGCAACAGTTGTGATTCTTGAATACTGGGCATCCTGTATAATGCTATCTCTAGCATGGCGATGACAAAAAAGAGCGTCAGAACAAAGGGAAGGATGGTCTCTGGTTTTTCTGGTGAGGGTGTCGTCATTCTAGATGCCTTGCATCAATGAACCGTCATTGGGTGATGTTTCGTTACATTAACCATGCGCACTACAATTCTACCAGAGTCACATGGCTACGCCGTACATGGATGGGGCCGAAGGTATCGATCTGAATCACTTCTGCCAACTGTTCGCGTGCCAGTTCCAGAATGGCCAGCAACGTGACCACCAACCCGCGTTTTCCTTCTTCGTGGGTGAACAACGCAGTGAATACGACGAAATCGCCTTGTTCCAAGGCGGCCAAGACGTGTGACATCCGTTCGCGAACCGAAAGCGGTTCACGGGTGATTTGGTGGTGGCCGTACTGCGCGGCCCGAGTGAGTGTCTCGCGTAGGGCGCTTATCAACTCGGACAACGTCACTTCGGGATGCACCCTTGGCCGAGTGTAATCCAGCAACGGCGCGTGTGCGTGAAATAAATCACGCTCTAAGCGCGGAAGGTGGCCGAGGTCTTCTGCCGCTTTTTTATACCGTTCATATTCTTGCAGACGACGAATGAGATCAGCACGCGGGTCGTCTTCCTCGTGCGCTTCTGGGGAACGAGGCAGAAGCATCCGTGACTTGATCTCACACAGCCAGGCGGCCATGACCAGGTATTCCGCGACCAGTTCGAGTCGCATTCCCTCCATCGATTCGATGTAGATGATGTATTGCTGTGTAATGTCGGCGATGGGAATGTCCAGAATGTCTACATTTTGACGCCGAATCAGGTACAAAAGCAGGTCAAGTGGGCCTTCAAACGTCTCCAAAAAGACTTCTAGGGCGTCTGGGGGGATGTAAAGGTCGTGTGGAAGGCCGACAAAAGGCTCCCCCCGCACCCAGCCCAACGGCACAACGATTTCTGGGGGATTTGTGTTATCCTGCTGCATGGGAGTTCCGGTGGAGGAGGGGCCGCCATTGTGGAGGCGCAACAGCAATCGCTCTCCGAGGCACTAGACACTGCATTGGCCACCAAGACCGATGTGATGGCAGTGAAGACCGAAGTCATCCTTGCGGTGCTCCGTCTATCGCACTCACAGCCCCTCTCCGATTTACCTCGAAGAGTGTCTTATGCTGCATAAATCCCGCCCAGCACCACGGATTTCCGTGCGCCTGTGACGGCGGGTAGATTACCCGGCAATCCCTGCATAGTACGCCTTGCGAGCCACGCGAAGGCCATCGCCTCGACCCAATCCGGATCGATATCCTCCACCGCCGTCGATTGTACCAAACACGGTGCAAGGTGCACGGCAAGACGTGCCATCAGCGTCTGGTTGTGAACACCCCCACCGCATACCAATACCTCGTCGGTCTCTGGGCACTGTTCGCGTATTGCACTTGCGACCGTGGTCGCTGTCAGTTCACAGAGCGTCGCTTGGATGTCCTGGGCCGATACGCCTGGATGAGCGGCAAGCGCAGCGTCCATCCAGCCCAGGTTAAAATGCTCAGGCCCGGTGCTTTTGGGGGGCAATCGGGAGAAATACGGATCGGCCCGTAGCGTCCCTAATAGACTCTCGACCACGCGCCCCCCAGCGGCCCATTGACCTGCTTTGTCGTAGCTCTGTCCTTGGTGTTGTCGGATCCATGCGTCCATCAGGGTGTTGCCAGGGCCGGTATCGAACCCAACCACTGGATGGTCAGTGGACAACCGAGTGATGTTGGCAATGCCGCCGATGTTCAGGATCACCCTGGATCGGTTCGTAGAAAACACCGCCTGGTGAAACGCAGGAACCAGGGGTGCACCTTCTCCTCCAGCGGCCATGTCACGGCGGCGAAAATCGGCCACCGTTGTGATCCCTGTCCTCTCGGCGATGGTATTGGGATCGGCGATTTGCAGGGTAAACGGATGCACACCCGCAGGGCTGTGACGAACGGTCTGCCCATGGCTACCAATGGCGCGTATTTTCTCTGGTGCAACCTCCGCCTTTGCCAACAGTGCCAAAGCAGCCTTTGCAAAGTGCTGGCCCAGCACCACATCCAGTTCTCCGAGCGCGTGAACACTTCCTTCCTGGCATAACGCCAGAATCTCTTGGCGCACGGCAGCAGGGTAGGGCTGGCAGTGGGCCGCCAACAAGCGCGGTCGATCGTCCTCAAACGCCGTCAATGCAACATCAATGCCATCCATGCTGGTGCCAGATATCAATCCGAGGTAGAGGTCGTTCGTGGTCATGGTGGGGGGATCCGGTGGTGTACGAGTCATGCTAGCACGCTCTGTCGCGCACATGCGAGTTGCGGAGAATGATTGATTTCTTTACATCTACAAAATAGCAAAGATGCAGGAAAAAACCAACAACTTGTTGATAATGTTAGATTGCGTTAGTGTATTATTATTTGACATGCGGAGTCTTGACAAATGCAAGAACATACAAAATACTCACACCTCGTTTTGCTCGATCCACTTCTCCACGGATCTACTCTGGTGTGCTGTTAAATCTCCAACAGGAGACATTGATGAATAAGATACGATTTACATCGCCCATACTTACCATTCTCCTATTGCTGCCCTTCTTGTTCATGGGTAGCGTCCATGCAACAGCGGTAACATCCGCCACTTGTGGTGCTCTATGGAAATCGGTAAATCCATTAACAACTAACACCTTAAGAAGCGTTGCGCGTGGCGGAAACACACTGGTATCCGTAGGAATGTACGGTACGATCCTGACTAGTAACGATGGAACGGCGTGGATCAGTCGATCGTCTGGAGTGACCAGCAATCTTTTTGCAGTCGCTTGGGGTGAGAACCAATTTGTGGCTGTTGGTTATACGCAACGCTTAGGTGTCACGAGTGGCACGATCCTGACAAGTCCAGATGGAGTCACCTGGGCAAATCGCGCATTGGAGACGCGCAGTGAGTTCAATCACTCATTTAATGACGTTACCTGGGGCAACAACCAATTTGTAGCCGTGGCGCTTGATGGTACTATTCTTACCAGCAATGATGGGATCACTTGGACTACTCAATCGTCTGGCACGACAGACTCACTCTGGGGTGTCACCTGGGGTAACAGCCGATTCGTGGCTGTCGGTGGAAGTTCCTCAATTTTAACAAGTACAGACGGGGTCACATGGGCCTGGCACTCAACAAACGCAAGTGGTGGTACGCTTTTCGACGTTGCTTGGGGTGACAATCGATTCGTGGCTGTTGGATCGACTGGTACAATCCTGACGAGTCCAGACGGGTTGGTTTGGTCGCCACAGACTATGAATATACCCTTGAGCATAAATGCTTCGCTCTATGGGGTAGCTTGGCTCAGCGATCAATTCATATCCGTGGGCTATGATGGCACGAGTAATGGTGTGGTTCTAACGAGTACGGATGGGATAACCTGGACTGTACGATCGCCAGGTACTGCCAGGGTGCTGAATGGCGTAGCCTGGATTGATGGACAGTTCGCGATCGTAGGCCAGAGTGGCACAATCCTAACGAGTCCATGTAGCACAGCTCTGTTGACGATCAGCCCATCTGGTACAGGTAGCGGGTTTGTTACCAGCAATCCCTCTGGCGTCAACTGCGGTGGTTGCAGTGCTCCCTTCAGCACGGGTACCAACGTCGCTCTTACGGCTACGGCAATCTCCGGTTCCACATTCGCTGGATGGTCGGGAGGGGGTTGTTCAGGCGTGTCAACTTGCCTCGTGGCGATGAATGCCGACACAACGGTCACGGCAAGTTTCAATGCAACTACATCGACCACTGCAGTCAAGGCCAACAAGCAGAGTCAAACGATTCGTTCGATCACCTTTAGCACATTTAATATTTCTGCGATCGGGGGTACGACAACGGTCAGCGCCAGTGCAACCTCTGGCTTACCGGTGAGCTTCAGTTCCATCACGTCGAGTATCTGTACCGTTAGCGGCAGCACCGTGAAGGGCACCGCTGCGGGCACCTGTACGATTGCCGCCAATCAATCAGGCAGTACCACCTACAGTGCTGCACCGCAAATCACCGCCAGCATCACTGTCAACAAGACCGCGCAGAAACAGACCATTTCTTCCTTCAGTCTTTACCCCACGACGGTGACAGTAGGAAACACTGCAACAGCCAGTGCCTCTGCAACCTCCAAGTTGCAGGTGGTCTTCAGTTCTCTCACATCAAGTATCTGCACCGTTAGCGGCAACACTGTAAAGGGCACTGCGGCGGGTACTTGTACGATTGCTGCTAACCAAAATGGTAACAGCGACTACGCCATGGCTCCTCAGGTTACTCAAAACATCAGCATTACCAAACAAAGCCAAACGATTAATTCAATCACCTTCTATCCTACTACGCTAACGGTAGGCAACACTACAACGGTTTCGGCAACAACAAGTTCTGGATTGGCACCCACTTTCAGTGCCACCCCAGCTACTGTCTGTACGAGCACTGGCAACGCAGTGAAGGGCATTGCTGCGGGGACATGCACGATTGCCGCCAACCAAGCAGGTAACGGCAGTTACGTCGCGGCTGCTCAACGAACGCAGACCATCAACGTGACGGGTAGCACATATACGCTTAATACCTTCACATCGGGTACTGGTGCCGGGACTATCTCAGGTAACACGACATCCGGCTATTCTAGCGGCACTAAGGTGATCCTGACCGCGACGTCCGCATCTAACAGCACCTTTGCGGGATGGTCAGGTGGCGGGTGCAGTGGAACAGGTCCATGCACCGTAATCATGACTGCCAATACAAGCGTCACTGCTTCATTTACGCTCATCCCTGCTTTGCCTGGAGTAGATTTTGCTTCAAGCGCATATCGTGCAGATAATCCATTTTGGAAAAGTGGGTATGCTCCGGCACGATTTTATTCCGATTCAAGCAAGAGTCTTCTGGGTCAGTCGAAAGGCAACTGTACGTGGTATGCGAATGGTCGCCTACGTCAAGTTGGGTATAATACCGCTAGCCTAAACATTCTGACAGGTAACGCAGGAACATGGGCAAATTTGGCTAGAAATGCAAATATTACCGTTGATAGCCATCCAAGTGTTGGTGCAATTGCACAAATCAACGCAAGTACTAGTTATCAGCTTGGTCATGTTGCGGTTGTCGAAAATGTAAATGCTGATGGTTCATTGTGGATCTCGGAATCGAGTTATGCAACGCCAGGTTCTAGTTGGGACTTTGAATCTAGAACTAGGAAAGTAGCGGCATCAACATTTGATAATTATATTCATGTGAAAAAGCCGTGATCCGATACCTAAACACTTTGTCTGTGTCTGTGGCACCATCACAGACGTAGTCAAAGTGCTCAAGGAACACCGGTCTCACCAAAAATAGCCAAAAACACGCTCCAGAATGCGTTCTGCGGCGTGACCATCTCCGTAGGGATTGTGCGCCTTGCAAGGTAGAAATCGTTCGTGGCGTGGTGTAGGTGTGGTCTCGTGGCTCATCAGACCATACATCATAACTAATTACAAATGTCAAGCGTTACTATGTAAAGTTGCTTGACATGTAAAGCGTTGACAAGCATGTGCGTATAGGTAAAAGTGGCATCGATTTTCATAAACCCTATAGGGAAAGCCATCGTGCTATCCGTACGACAACGTGGGTTCGCTTCACAGCGTGCCCAACCATGTGAGAACTAAAATGGCCGCTCCACAACCTGGTACCGTAGTCTCTTCGACCCATCAAAGCATGAATGCTGCTCATGCGCAAATTCAGGATCTCCATCAACTCCAACTATCCATTTGTGTTGGTGCTCGTTACGATAATGGTCAAATCTGTTTTACGGTCCCAATTTATGGGGATTTTTGCATCACGATTCCCGTGCATATTGATGTTTCTGAATCAATAAAGGCATGTGCGGAGACTTGCAGCAACTCATTGTTGGGCGTCATTCCGACTGGCCTAGTCGTCAAGATACTCGTGAATGATGCTGCTGTTTGGGAAGGAACGATCTTGGGTAGCTGCTAGTAAGCGCCTATCAGAAAGGGAGGCGGGACACCGCCTTCTTTCCTTATCACACTTGCAGTGTGATGTGTGTTTGTAGAATATGTCTAGGAACAAATAACCGTTTCGTGTGCAAACCGTATTCTTAAACGTTCTAGTAGCCAATTCAGCCAATAGTGAGAATGCTCATGGTACATAAAGAAAGCGCCCAAGAAAACGTAGATAAAACAGGAGACACGAACGAAAGTATGAAGTTTAGATCTGAAGCAAAGCATGTTCAGATCGAGCATGATATAGTTCTAGAGATCATTAAGAATCGTGCCAATCTTATCAAGACTGGCATTGCGGAGCTTGGTGAAGCGATGGGTCTAGATCGTAATGATCAAGCACAGCGTGCGTATCTAACAAAATTGGTGTCCACCGATCTCTTTGTAGAAAAAGCACAGAGATTTTTAACTGATCGATCAAATGAATTATTTCGCCTTGGGATTGGCTCTCTGATAGCCGCAGTTGCTGTGTTGCTTATTGCTGCATATGTGGCGTATAATTTCCTGCACGATTCACCGCCAGATCCTGGTCATCTAACAGGATATGTTCTTGCATTGCGTTTCTTCCAAGCAGCGGCATTCACGACCTTTGTTTTGTCATCTGTTTATGTGTTGCAGAATTTCGCAAAGTCATTTTATCATGAGGGCACAAAACTCAGAGAGAGAAGACACGCTCTCCGCTTTGGACGGCTCTATATGTACCTAGATGGTGCTACGATTGACATCAAGGAATACGAGAGAATATTTGACTGGAATCGCGATACTACAACAGCCTTCCAACAAATAAAGGATATTCCCCTTGAAACACTACAAGCAAAGATAGTGGCTATGATTCCAGAAATGATAAAGGCATCCAAAGCAGGAGAAGGAAACAATGCAAGTAAAGGTGAGCCTCAGCAGGATAAAGAAAAATCACAGTCATCAAAGAAGTATAAAGAAGCGCCATCAACAGAGAATCAGCAATAGCATTGCTTGTATGAGCAAATATTTCCAAGGTACCAATCGTCATCCTGAGAGATAGCCCAGAATACGCTCCAGAATGCGCTCTGCGGCGTGATCATCTCCATAGGGTTGTGCCTTGGCCATGCGAGCATGGGCGTTCTCGTCGTCCAGCAAATGCTCTACCTGACGGACGATGCGTTCTTCGCCCATCCATATCAGCCGAACGGTTCCAGCGTCTACAGCTTCGGGCCGTTCGATTTTGTCACGCATCAGCAAGACGGGCTTGCCAAGCAACCATATCAGCAATAGCATCCCATTCAAAATAATCCATATCATCTCCCAATGCACCAGCGTCGAACCTTTGTTGAAACTCTGCCGTAGATAATGCGTATCGGGCCTCAAAAGACCGTAATCTCTCTGTAAGTTCTGATAACTTGCGCCTGTCATCGTCCATCAAGTGTTGAATAATCTTATCCAGTAACCTGATTGTTGTCTCTTGGTCTTTCGTGAAGCATTCAATCAGACTGACTCTTGCGGAAATGGCGGCATTCATGAGAAATCCTCCAAATATCATCAAGTATCCACTGCAAGATTTCACCCAAAATAGCCCAGAATACGCTCCAAAATACGTTCTGCGGCGTGACCATCGCCGTAGGGATTGTGCGCCTTGGCCATGCGGGTATAGGCGCTCTCGTCGTCCAGCAAATGCTCTACCTGACGAATGATACGTTCTTCATCCATACCCACCAACCGAACGGTTCCGCCGTCTACGGCTTCGGGGCGTTCGGTTTTGTCACGCATCACCAGGACGGGCTTGCCAAGCGAGGGCGCTTCTTCTTGAATGCCGCCGGAATCGGTGAGTACCAACGCGGATCGGCTCATCAAGTACACGAAAGGCTGGTATTCCAAAGGATCGAGCAGGTGGATGTTCGGATGCCCACCCAGGAGGCGCATCACGGGTTCACGCACCATGGGATTGAGGTGAACCGGATAGGCGATGTTTACATCCCCCCGATCCGCAAGACGCAGCAGGGCACGGCATAGATGGGTGAGTCCCTCGCCCCAATTTTCCCGTCGGTGGCTGCTGACGAGAAGGGTGTGTTTGCGATCTTTCAGAAAATCAAAACGTTCTTCTAGTGCGTGACGAGTGGCTGGATCCTGCTCCAGTGCCTCTACGACCATCAGGAGTGCATCGATGACCGTATTGCCTGTGATGGCGATGGTCGTGGCCGATATCCCTTCACGTAACAAATGTTCGGCTGCTTGAGACGTAGGCGCAAAATGGAGCGAGGCCAGCATATCGACCGAACGGCGGTTCATTTCCTCTGGCCAGGGAGCGGTGAGGTCATGCGTTCGTAGACCTGCTTCTACGTGTCCGACAGGAATGTGTTGGTAAAAAGCCGCAAGACTTGCCGCAAAGCTCGTGGTGGTATCGCCGTGCACCAACACCAGATCGGGGCGAAAGTCAGACATGGCGCGATCCACACCAGAGAGGACGGCTGCCGTGAGATCCGCCAAACGCTGGCCAGGCCGCATCAGCCCCAAATCGACCTCGGGTTGGATGGCGAACATCGCCAAAACCTGATCCAACATTTCGCGGTGCTGGGCCGTAATACACACCTGACACTCGATGCTTGGGTGTGATCGCAGGATTTTGACCACGGGAGCCATTTTGATTGCTTCGGGACGGGTTCCGAAGATGATCATGACCCGCTTCTTTGCAGGCGCCATAGGGTTGGTTGTCCAATCAATAAAGCTGTTGACTTTTAGATCGCCCCTTTCCTGAAAAGAGAGGGGTGGCAGGGTGAGGCAGTCTTCTGGGTTTGACTTTATTGGTTGATTCTGTTATTTGAAGAGCAAACAAATACAAGTAAGTATACAGTACAAAAATAAATAAAAATAAATAACAGTCAGAATCAACTGCAAAATATCAACTTCTCCCCCAGCCCCTCTCCGAAGATTCGGAGAGGGATTTAGTACAAAATCATTTATGCTGCTTATTACTCTTCTTCTTCTTACGCACGGATGGCGACGGATTCACCAAGGTACGCAGGTGCGGCATCAAATCACTCGCCAGTAATCCCCGTTCCCCCGCGATGCTGGCACAGGTTGCCGCCTCCGCATGGAGGCACACCCCCAGGCAAGCCGCTTCCTGTGCAGGAACCCCTTGGGCCATCAAGCCGCCTAGCACCCCTGCCAACACATCTCCCATACCACCACTCGCCATGCCCGGATTGGCAACAGGACACAATCCAGGTACCGACAATCGATCACTCCCCACCAATGTACCAGCGCCTTTCAGTACCCATGTTCCACCATAACGCTGTACCAGCGATCCCAGGGTAGCACAGCGATCCGCCTGAATGTCAGCCACCGAACAACCGAGCAATCGCGCCGCTTCTCCTGGATGGGGGGTCAGCACCCAGTCGCGCTGTTCTCGCTCTTTGGGATGTTCCGCCAAAAGGTTCAGTGCATCGGCATCCAAGACGGTGGGCCGTTTCGTAGCCAGGGCTGCTTTCCAGAGGGATAGACCCCACGCACCACAAGATAACCCAGGGCCAAGCACCAGTACCGTCGCACGTTCTAGCAAAAGCGCAAGGTCATCGCCCTTGGTCACGCCATGTACCATGACCTCAGGACGCATGGCAGCGATTTGCGCGGCATGATCAGGGTGGGTGGCAAGACTCACAAGCCCCGCCCCAACACGAGCCGCCGCCTCTGCCGCCAAGCGTGCTGCCCCCGCATAGCCAGGGGCACCTCCAACGACCAAGACATGCCCAAAATGGCCCTTGTGGGCTGTCCTGTGGCGTTGTGGCAACCAATAGGGCAATGCTTTCAAATCCAAACACTGTGTAGTAGGCACTAGGGGGAGATACACCTCAGGCGGAATATCAAGGTCAGAGAAGACTACATGGCCAGCGTAGGCTGGCCCTTCTCCTGTAAACAATCCCACCTTATTCCCAACGAAAGTCACCGTTACGGTTGCACGCACCGCCGCACCCAGCACCGATCCGGTATCGGTGCACAGACCCGAGGGGACATCCACAGCCAAAGTCGGCACAGCGCGGCGATTGATCTCCGCGATGGCCTCCCGAAAGGGAGGGCGTACCTCTCCCTTTAGACCTGTCCCCAACAGCGCATCGACAATGACTTCATCGCCCCCATCTTCCAGGCACCCAACGGTCATGGGAAGGGGAGTCGTACCCGTCGCCAACAGTGCTTGGTAGGCAAGCAAGGCATCCCCTTGAAGTCGCGATGCCTCTCCCACCTGAAAGACACGCACCCGGAACCCTGCATCATGTGCCAAACGTGCCACTACATAGCCATCCCCCGCATTGTTGCCCAATCCACTCACGATGGCGATGCGGTTGATTTTCGGCCAATACCGGCGCAATGTTTGGAAGGCCATTTTGCCTGCACGGGCCATGAGTGTGGCGCTTGGGATCCAGAACTCCTCAATGGCGCGGCGATCGAGCGCACGCACTTGGGACGCACGATACAGTGCAGAAGCATCACGCACAGGAAACGTTGGGATCGATGGGTTTTCGGAGGGCGGCATGCTATGTTTCCATGAATCGTCGAGAGGCTTTACAAAGCACCCCCTTTGGCCGTAGGGTTCAGGCATTGTATACTGCGCCGCCTGCCTGAAGGACGCACAGGGAGTAGAGGAAGCAAACCTGTTCTTTTTATAATGAGACTCGAAGCATGTCCATAAAACACCCCATCATTGCCGTGACTGGCTCCTCCGGAGCGGGTACAACCACTGTTAAACACGCATTCCAAGAGGTTTTCCGGCGTTTGGATATCCAGGCCGCTTACGTGGAAGGCAACGCTTTTCGTCGTTTTGACCGCATGACGATGAAACAAAAACGCACTGAAGCTCTTGCTGCGGGATCCCCTATAAGCCATTTTGGTCCCGAGGCCAATCTATTCGACCGATTGGAGGGGCTGTTTCGAGAGTATTCCCGAACCGGTACCGGCCTTATTAGGGAATATATACAAGACGCAGAGAGTGCAGCACGCCTAAACGTCCCCAGTGGAACTTTCGGGCCTTGGCGCGAGATTCCTGCAGAAGCTGATTTGTTATTATACGAAGGACTTCATGGCGGGTGTATTGAGGCTTCTTGGAGCCGACGCTCCATGGGGCCTTCTCATAACCCACGAGTGATTCGCGAACGAATGAAATTAGAGGCACAGTCCGATGCAGGCGTCGATGTGGCGCGTTGGGTGGATTTGCTAATCGGCGTAGTGCCCATTGTCAACCTGGAATGGATACAAAAGATTCACAGTGACGTGAATCTCCGAGGTGCGAGCGAAGAAGCAGTTGTCTCCAGTCTCTTACAACACATGCCGGATTATCTCCGCTACATTGTCCCCCAGTTCTCTTTGACCGACATCAATTTCCAACGGGTTCCTACGGTGGATACCTCCAATCCCTTCACCGTCTCCGATGTGCCAACGGCGAACGAAAGTCTCTTCGTGGTGCGTTTCCGAGAACCAAAACGCTTTGACTTTCCCAATCTCCTTTCTCGCATCGACAACTCCTTTATGTCACGTCTGAATACCATCGTCATCCCAGGGGATAAACTCCGACAAGCACTAGAAACGATCTGCGCTCCCCGGATCCACGAATTGGTGGATCGAAAACGATCGGCACGGTAACGTGTTTAGTCGTAAATGGCCGTCACCCGCCATACCCAATCACGGAGTGTCCAGCGAAGGTGAATAGGATTTTCACCTAGATCACGGATGCGCACAACGAAGTGCTGCGGGTCTTCAAAGAAGGCAAAACTGGCATAGTGGAGAATGGAAGGATAGTCTTCGTTGGGTCGCGCAGGCACCGGACGTAGCGTTTCACGCACCCAATCTAGGGTTACAGTGTTGTCAACGCTGTTGCCACTAAGTACGCTGGCTACCTGGTGCAACGCATGGCTCACGGGGTTGTGTGTATCTACTGCGTGTAGTTCCAAGACACGCTTCCGCTCGACACGAATCGCGTCAAGGTTCAGCAAGGTGCCCAAGGTAGCGTGATCGTATTGGATCAGAGCACGATCCAAGCGCAGCACATGGACGTAGGGCCAGGAACCAAAGGCCAGCGTGAACACAAACAAAGGCAGCATCAGATAACGCATGTTTTCTCCGACAGATATCAGCATGGGTTCATGGTACCTGTCCAGTTGAGCACTGTCCACGCACATTTCAGGCATATTGAATAGATGATGGCCACTGAAACTGAACTGAAATTGTCTCTCGCGTGTGATGCGCTACAGCGGGTTGCGCGATTGCCCATCGTGCGCCAACATGCGCGAGGCCGTGGTATCCGCCGCCACCTCACCAATGTGTACTACGACACATCGGATCAACGCCTTGTGGCGGCTGGGGTAGCACTACGGGTACGACGTGTCGAGAAACGCTTTCTGCAAACCGTCAAAACAGCGGGTACCGTATATGCGGGAATGCACAGTCGCGGTGAGTGGGAGTGGGAACTGCCGAACCACAAACTGGATCTCAGGCTGTGTGACGCAGAGCCGGAGATTGCTGCGGTCTTCGTGGACCCTGCGCTACGCACTACCTTGCAACCGTTGTTCACCACGGATTTTTGGCGCACAACCTGGTTGCTCGTTTTCGCGGACAGTAGCCTGATTGAATTGGCAGTGGATCGCGGTAAAGTCTCTGGTCTAGGACGTACAACACCCATTTGTGAACTAGAACTGGAACTCAAAGCAGGTTCGCCCCAACGCCTCTACGAGGTTGCCCATGCACTCGCAGAGGCATTGCCAATTCGTCTGGAGAACACGAGCAAGGCTGCCCGTGGCTATGCTTTGTTGGCACCTCCGAAGCCCCTGATTGCACAAAAGGCTGGCGTTTGTTCCCTGGATCAAAACGCAAGCGCAGAAGAAGCGTTTCAAACGATTGTCCAGTACTGTCTCGATCACCTCCATACCAACGCTGCCGTGGTGTGCCAGGGAGAGGACACGGAAGGCGTACACCAGATGCGGGTTGCAACGCGACGTTTGCGTTCTTGCCTCGGTTTGTTCCGGCCACTGATACCGCGTACAGCAAGCGATCTCGTCAATACAGAGGTACGTTGGTTGAGCAGTGAATTGGCTTTTGCGCGGGATTGGGATGTCTTTCTGGAGGAGACATTGTCCCCCTTAGAGCGTCACTTTCCAGACATCTTGTCGAGCCTCCGGTTGGCGACCCTAGAGGCTCGTGCAAATGCTTACCAGAGGGCACGAGCTGCGGTAGAATCGGCACGGTATACACGACTGCTGCTTGGGATCGGCTTGTGGCGGACACGCTGCGACTGGCGCGATTTGTTGACTCCCAAACTGCTGCGAGATCTACACCGTCCGGCAATTGGATTCGCTGCGCGTGTTCTCGCAAAACGCTATGCCCGTGTTCGACAAGGGTGCGATGGTTTTCTACAGCTCTCCGCAGAAGAACGCCACCGTTTGCGGATTCTGTGCAAACGATTGCGTTACGCAGGTGAGTTTTTTGCCGCGCTGTACCCTGAATCCACAGTGCGTGATTTTCTGCGTTCGGTTGCCAAGGTGCAGGATATCCTGGGCGTTCTCAACGATGCAGTCGTTGCGAGCCGATTACTTACTGAGTTAGGTACCGACCCCAAGTATCCTGCTATACCCATGCCTGCCAGACACCTGGTATTAGGGTGGAAAGCAGCAATGATTGAACAGAACCTTGCATTCTTTGAGAGCGCATGGGCAGCCTTCTGCAATCAGCCGTGTTTCTGGCAGTCTTCTTACGAAAATTCGTAAGGCGTATGGACACAAGACGGTCTGCCACAACCGAGGTGAGTACGTGCGTGACGAAGACGGCGATGGCTTCCATGAGGTTCACGTCAACACCAGGGAGGGATTCTGGTCGCTGTTGCGTTCTTGGTTGCGTCCACACGGGGGGCAACTCTCAGAAGAAACTTCCGCGATACCTGGGATTTTTCCAGTTCGTCCATAACACCCGACTGCGCGGCAAAAGTCTGCTAAAACCTCTATCGGTTGCACTGTTGGCCTAGCAGTCCGGAACACATCATGCGCCTAGAACCACACCTCAGGATAACGTCGCTTATCCGAGATATTGTTGACGAGCACAGCGATGACGATCAGAATGAGTGGGCCAAGGGTTGCGGGGAGTAAGGCATACAGCCATCCCATCTGATGGATGCTCTCCGAACCGATGACGGCGATGAGGGCGGTAGCTCCGCCTGGTGGATGTAGGGTACGGGTTAGGTGCATCACTGCAATGGCGGTGGACACTGCACAAGCCCCCGCGAGGGCGGGCATCGTTGGGAGTAGCTGGTAGCAGGCCACGCCAATGATGGCAGAGACGATATGACCACCCAAGACATTGCGGGGTTGTGCGAGCGGACTGCGAATGGCCCCGTAGGTGAGCACCGCTGAGGATCCGAGAGAACCAATGATCAGTGTTGAATCGGTTCCCTGAAAGCAGCATTCGGATAATAAGGCAACGGTACCGATCCCGATAAAGCCCCCTATCCAAGACCAAACGATTTCTGAGGTGTTGACCCGTGGTGGACTGCCGTTAAAGCTACCGCGCATTTTGTGTAGGTAGCCGTGCATATCGAAGGATGTGTATTTCCTAGCGTGCCATAACAAACCCAACAGCACGCAAAAACCGCACAACCACTCCACCATCGAGACAACGGACGTATGCGGTGCACTCTCCGTGCGAGTATTCGGGACAGCCTGTATCGGTGTCGTGTTGTTCACGGATAATATTGGGTCTGTTTGTGCTGGTGTAGGTGGATGGATTTCCGGTTGTGGTGGGGGAGGGGGCTGCACGGGAGTCGGGAGATTGAGCGCATTAGGTTGTTTGGTCATGGGCGCAAGGGTCTTCGATAGATCACGAAAAGTGTCTTGCATCTCCAAAATACGGAAATATTGTCCGTGCGTGTGCCAAGTCAATGATTGAAGCAAGTGATCTTCTGGAAAATCAGCAAAGCCAATACCGAATAGCATCACCTTTTCTTTTTCGCACTGATCGGCCAGGGCATGGAGTTGCTGTTTTGTCTTGTTTCGGTGGGTATCTAAAGTGTCATGGTTCAACAATGCGATGATCTTTTTGGCACCTGATCGCGCATTTTTCTTCAGTATAGCCAGCGCCTTTTCTAGAGCAATAGCAACATTGGCCTGTGGATCACGGTATGTGATCCGTTGTAGCGATCGGAGTATCGTTTTGTGTGCGGAAGCTGCAGGCGTCCATGGCAGGAGTAGAGACGCCTTCTTGTCGAATAGAAATACAGCGAGGCGTGTATCGGGCTTCAGTTGTGCGAGAAAGACAGGCAATGCAGAACGAAGGAGAAAATGGGGATCGTTTTCTTTCATGTGGCTTGAATTGTCCAGCAAGAGAACCAGTTCGGTCTCTTTGGCCTGTGTAACGGGCAACAACAGGCACAACATCAATACCATGAAAATGCGTTGGACAGTGGACATCAGAGGTACCTAGCAAGAGTGGCCTACCGCCCATGGGTCTACGATTCTATTTCCCCAAAAGGCCCAAGATGACAAGCGGCGACAAATTGTTTACGCATCAACAAACCTTTGAGTTGTCCTGTGTCATCCACCACGGGCACACTACGTCCTTGACACTGTCGGAAAGCAAGCACAATGTCCGCAAAGTCTGCACTTTCCAAGACCGTGATGACAGGGGCCGTCATAGCCACACGCACTGCCGTTTCATGGCAACGATGGCCCAGCCCATCCGGATCGGCCATGAGTCGTAGTAACAACGCCAAGAAACTCTCTGTCCCAAAACGACGCAGATAATCTTTTTCCGTAAGTATCCCAACAACCCGATTGCTTTCATCGACCACGGGCATGGATTTTAGTCGCTGTTCTGCCATGCTGCGTGCGGCTTGATCCAACATATCGCCTGGTTGAAGCGGTTTGATACCACGAGACATGATCGCACACGCTCGGATATGCGAAAAAACACGTACAACCGCATGATCGTGTGCCAGTTTGTAGAGTTCTCGGAAATCCCCAAGGGTAATGTCCAGATAGCCAGGGATCCGACGCATGGCATCTCGCACATCGTCATCGGAGAGTTCAACATCATTTAGATGGACAGGGGAGGGATCGGATATCATGCTTGAGAAGATCCGTTGACTTTCAGCGCGCCCCTCCACTGACAGGGGAGGGGTTGGGGAGGGGTAGTCTGCTGGGTTTGATTTCTCTTTCTTTATTCATAAATAAAAAATAAATAACAAACAAATAACAAAAAGAATCAAAAGAACAGAAACAAAAAATCAGAAAGAAAATCAACATCAAAAGATCAACCCCTCCCCCAGCCCCTCCCCGACTCATCGGGAAGGGGTTTATCAAAGGCTACAACCTGGGTTAGATTAGTTCAGCAGCGCCTATTTAAACTGGTAGTCTCTCTCTTTGAGCTTGGCTTGTGCGGCTGCCAAACGCGCTATCGGTACTCGTGGGCCTGAACATGAAACATAATTCAGCCCCACATATTGACAGAAACGAATCGAAGCAGGATGACCTCCCTGTTCTCCACAAATGCCTACTTTCAATTCTGGATTCGTGGTTCTGCCCCATTCTACTGCAACTCTCATCAGTCGCCCAACCCCATGAATGTCCAAGACCTCGAACGGATTGTCTCGCAGGATGCCGTTGTTGTTGTAGAATGGTAGGAATTTATTCTCTGCGTCTTCACGGGAGAACGAGAACGTAGCCTGTGACAAATCATTGGTGCCAAAAGAGAAGAACTCCGCAGAAGCAGCCAACTGATCAGCACGCATACAGGCACGCACAACTTCAATCATGGTACCAAACTTGAACGGCACGCGGAAACCATAGGCACCTTCTACTTCGGTACGTACCGTATCCACAATGGCGCGTACTACTTCCAATTCTTTCGCAGTGCATACCTGGGGTACCATGATTTCTGGGTTGACCGGTACACCCGCTTTGACACACTCGGCCGCTGCCTCCAGCACGGCACGGATCTGCATCCGATAAATATCGGGGTAGGTGATGCCAAGTCGCACCCCACGATGACCCAACATGGGATTGACTTCTTGGATCTCACGTACTTTGCGCAACATCCTTTGTTTCTCTCTGAGTGCACGCTCTCCCACCTTATTGTTGCAGATACGATGAAGACCCACAGCCAAGGTTTCTACGACTTTTTGCGCAGCATCAGCAACACCCTGATCCAAAAGACGCAGGGTATCCACAAGTTGATCCATCCCCTGTGCCGTATTACGCAAATTACGCAAATTGTCTATATCGTTGCGCAGTTGAATCTCAGAGGGT
>CAIJYR010000257.1 GCA_903824965.1 uncultured Thiotrichales bacterium | reverse complement strand
TCAGGGTTGAGGAAGCGCTCCAAGGGGCAAGTCTTGTACTTCGTTGCAACGTAGCCACGCTGCTCTGTGGCTTAGGCTGGTCAACCCCAGGTTTGCTTTCACAAGCCCCCGCCTTTAGGCGGGGGTGGTTGACGCTATGCACAGTCGCAATACTGTACCCAGCTTTTTCACAATATCGCACACTCTCTCACCGTGCCGCAATGCTTCGGAGATGACCTTGTTTTTTGGGGATGTAGACCTCTTCACCGTCCTAGTCATGGCGCACAGACGATATAGCTGGATGACGCAGGAACGATTACGCCTGCTCTTTGGGAATCAATTGGTTGCGTCAACGAAGGGATGGGTATGGAAGAAATCCCACGGTTAGTCATACTGCGGTATACTCATAAGCGCCAGGTTGTTGGCACACAATGTAGCAAAGTGGCGTTGTTTCCTTGTATTTTGTGTTTGAGTATAACAGAGAGCAAAACGATGGCCTATTCTATTGAATCTCGCCGTAGAATATTGAAGATGAAAGAGCAGTGCTATCTCACGTATGAAGAAACTGCAAGGCGATTTGGGATTGGCGTTGCCACACTGGTGCCTTGGAACAGACGCTTGGAACCAAAACAGAACTCTGACAGACCATCTATAAAAATCGACATGGAAGCCCTAGCACGTGATGTTGAGAAGCATCCAGATTCATATCAATATGAACGAGCCAAACGTTTTTCAGTTAGCCAGAGCGGAATCGCTAGGGCACTAAAGCGGTTGAATATCAGCTATAAAAGAAACGATGTCGCACCCCAAAGCAAGCGAGGAAAAACGTCAGGAGTTTCAAGAACGTATGATATTGCATGAAGCGGACGGTAGGACGAAGATTTTCATTGATGAGAGTGGATTTGCACATGATATGCCACATGAAGGTTTACATCGAAACAACCATGGGTCATTCGCTGTTTCCGCAAATCAACCGATCAACCCATCTTCCAGCCCCATCACAATCTTTGGATGGGGTTTCATGTAAAAAGTCCCAGGGCCATTGGTATGAGACGTGGAGGTACGCCGACCTTTATCTTGACGATTCCACTGGTTGTAAAGCCAGAGGAGGATCGGGTCTTGATTGGATACATGGAAGCAGGAAGGCAATTGTGCAATGCTACGCTTGGCGAAGCATTACATCGCTGTTGCAATCGGTCACGGCCATGAGGTTGTAGCAGAAATGCGAGAGCCTGGAGACCCCGATGGGTTCATCCTTGAAAGACCAGGGCGTAGATCCATGGGGTGGCTTAGCGAGAGATCAGTTTGAAATGTTTCTTGCTCAGCTCACAACCAAAGGTTCTTTCCAACATCATCATCCAGCGATGTCGCCGTTCACGGCGGGTCAATAGATGATTTTGGTTTGGCACAAAACAAGTCTCCGCCTCTCGCGTCAGCCACTCTTGTACGACCTCTGGATGGGTACCGGAAAAAGGAGCAAGTGCCTGTGAATCGATTGCTCCATAATCCGGAAAAGAAGGGGGCGCGTGTCCCCAATATTTACTGACTTGACGAATCTTTTCCTGCATAGATCCAATGGAGCGTACATGGCCATAATGGTACATGGGAGCACCCACCAGCGCCGCACGGGGATAACGTCCTTTCTTGTTGTGATCCATCACCACAAAGAACAATCCATCTGGCGAATAACTACGAATAGTGTTGCGAAGAATACGCGGTGCTCGACGGTACCAACCAGGACTGATTGCGATACACCCTGGACAGCCATAAAAATGATAATAATCGAATACCAGAGCCTCTACCAAAGGATTCTTCCAGTGGCGCTCCATGGCCGCACGAATGATCGGTAGATCATCTTCATGCACCACTTCGTCCCCTTCTAGATAAAAAGCCCAGTCTCCAGTACAATTGAACTGTGCAATCATCTTTTGCTGGGCATAGACATAACCACGATCCTCCATTCTCTCATTCCACGCAGATTCGATCACACGCACTTTAGAGGGATCGATGGCGCGTACTCGTTCAACGGTATCGTCTATGCCAATGCCTACGTTGACCACAAATTCGTCCACAATGGGTAAAATGGATCGAATCGATTCTACATAGGGATACCCTAGCAGGGTACCGTTGCGTAGGAAAGTGAATGCACTGACTCTCATCAACATCTCCGATAGGTAACTGATCAGGCAGTTCCTATGATTGGCAATCGAGTCTATGAAGATGCAAGATTTTGACCTTGCGCTAAAAAGAAAATGGGGCTGGTTCTGACTTGATCTTTTATGCTAGAAAGATTCAAGATTCAAGATTCAAGATTCAAGATTCAAGATAAAGAAACAGCACACCCCATCCCCAAGCCCCTTCCACAGGGAAGGGGTTTATCAAAGGCTAAAAGCATCGGTTGCCAATATTTGTTAGGATTACCCTCGTCCCACCGCTGCAACAATGCGAATCTGCCGATCTTCCGGTACTTCATGGTAAGACAGCACCGACAAACTCGGCAAAGCATGGCGCACAAAGCGCGATAGCCAGGGTCGTAAAAACGCCGATACCAACAGAATCGCAGGCTGACCCAACGATTCTTGTCGATCCACCGCATTGGCCAAAGACTTATGAACACGCTCCGCAAGTCCAGGCTCTAAGACAGGCCCCGCGTCACCTCCCGTCTGTATGCCTTGGTGCATCAATTGTTCTAGCGAGGGATCCAGCGTAATCACCGGTAAATCCTTGCTGGCTCCACCCACAATGCCTTGGATGATCGAACGTCCCAAGGCAATGCGCACGACGGCGGTTAATCCATTGGGGTCGCGTGTTGCGTTAGACGCCATGGTTTCCGCAATTGTACGCATGTCGCGCAGCGAAATATGATCTTCCAACAGGTTCTGTAGCACCTTTTGGATTAACCCAAGAGGCACGGTGGCGACTAGATCTTCTACCAATTTGGGGAAGGATACTTTGAGTTTGTCCAAAAGGTGCTGCACTTCCTCACGTCCTAGGAGTTCGTGTGCGTGGTCTTGGAGTATCTGGGAGAGGTGGGTGGCCACCACTGTGGAGGCATCGACCAGCGTATACCCAAAGCTCTTCGCTTGATCACGTGCACTGGCTTCAATCCACACTGCTTCTAGGCCAAAGGCGGGATCTTTTGTCTTGATGCCCGCCACCTGCCCATAGACTTTGCCTGGATTGATGGCCATGTCACGTTCTGGATAGACCTCCGATTCCCCTTCGGTCACACCCAGCAAGGTAATGCGGTAGACCCCTGGTGAGAGATCCAGATTGTCACGGATATGCACCGAGGGGATCAAAAAACCTAGGTCTTGCGAAAGCTTCTTGCGTATCCCTTTGATGCGCTTCATCAGTTGCCCACCCTGCGCCTTGTCCACCAAGGGAATGAGACGATAGCCTACTTCCAATCCGACGAGATCCACCTGTACGACGTCATCCCAAGAGAGTTCTCGTTGTTGATCCGAAGGGGTGGGGGCTGCTGGTGATGCGGCTGCTGCGGCCTTTTGTTGTGCTTGCGTGGTGGCTGTCGTGCGTTCGCGTACACGCCACCAAGTACCAAGACCTGCCAGGGCAGCCAGACTCAAGAAGGCGATATTCGGCATTCCTGGGATCAACCCCATGATGCCGATGATGACACCGGTCATGCCCAACGCACGTGGATCCCGAAAGAGCTGAGAAACCACCGCCTGACCCATGTCTTGCGCGGAAGAAACACGCGTCACCATAATGGCGGCAGCAGTCGACAACAACAGCGAAGGAATTTGCGCCACCAAACCGTCACCAACCGTGAGCAAGGTGTAGGTCTGTCCGGCCTCACTGAAACTCAATCCGTGCTGCAAAACACCAACGCTGAGTCCACCCAACAAATTGATGAACAAGATCAAGATGCCCGCAACCGCATCACCACGCACAAACTTGCTGGCACCGTCCATAGAACCGTAAAAATCCGCCTCCTGCATAACTTCTGAGCGCCGAGAACGGGCGTCGTCCTGGTTGATGAGACCTGCATTGAGGTCTGCATCAATCGCCATCTGTTTGCCAGGCATGGCATCGAGGGTAAACCGCGCACTCACCTCAGAGATACGGCCAGCGCCCTTTGTGACCACCACGAAATTGATGATGATCAAAATGGCGAACACGACCATCCCCACCGCAAAATTGCCGCCAATGACAAAGTCACCAAACGCCTGGATCACCTGGCCAGCAGACGCGGAACCTGCATGACCTTCGAGCAAGACCACGCGTGTGGAAGCGATGTTCAGGGAGAGTCGTAGCAAGGTCGCGACCAGGAGTACCGTCGGAAAAGCGGCGAATTCCATGGGGCGCTGAATGTACACCGCCGCCATCAGAATGATGAGAGACAAGGCAATGTTGAAGGTAAAACAGATGTCCAGCAGGAAGGGCGGAATGGGCAGCACCATCATAGAGAGCATCCCCATCAACAACAAGGGTGCTCCCAGACCGTTGGCAAGTAACTGCTGCAACGTCGTTTGGATGGTTTTCATGGCATGGCTACGTGTTGCCATCGTCGTCGATCCTCCTGGAACCACTTTTGCCAGAGCGTGCGGTTCGGTGCACGCAACTTTTTGCGATGTCTCGTCCTATCCGCGCTGTACCGGGTACAATCTGGAATGCAGACACCATCGGATGATCTAAGTATGCAAAAATCATACCGTCTAATCCATTCATCAATGGGTTGAACATTCCCAGAGAGCGAACGATCAGGTGTCCTACACGAAGTCGGTCAGACGCTGAGCGTGCCTCTGATCCTAGTGCGGGTGCCGTTGCAAAAACAGCATACAATGGACACCACGCAGTCACTCGACCTCTCCCTCGCCGACCTCCTTCCGAGGGGGAACTCAGAAAACCAGTCACGCACACAAGTAAGGGGAAGGCGTATGTCAAAGCTCGAAATCGCAGTGGTCACAGGGGGGAACCGTGGCCTTGGTCTAGAGGTGTGTCGTCAATTGGCAGGGAAGGGGATGAAAGCGATCCTCACAGCCCGCAACCAAACGAAAGGAGAACAGACAGCTCGCTTACTCCAGAACGAAGGCTTGGCAGTGGATTGCCACGTTTTAGATACGACCAGCGAAGCATCCATCGATCATTTTACCACTGTGATCCATACCCAGTATGGCCACGTAGACGTGCTGGTGAACAATGCGGGTATTTTTCCGGATCAAGCTGCCTCCGATGACAGTGTCTTCCATGCCACCCTAGACAGCATTCGCCAAGCGATGGAGACCAATACCTACGGCCCACTGCGCTTGTGTCAACGGTTGGTGCCACTCATGCACGGGTATGGCAGGATAGTCAACGTCTCCTCAGGCATGGGACAATTGGACGATATGAGTGGTGGATCTCCTGCGTATCGTTTGTCCAAGACCGCGCTCAATGCAGTCACACGCATTTTGGCCTATGAACTCCGTGCGACTGGTATCAAGGTGAATTCGGTCTGCCCTGGTTGGGTGCGCACTGACATGGGATCGGATCAGGCCGATCGATCGGTAGAAGAAGGGGCTGTGGGCATCGTTGGACTCGCCACCTTGCCAGACGATGGGCCAACGGGCGGATTCTTCCGTGACATGCAGCCGATCCCGTGGTGATCGTTGCATAGCCTATAGTAGGCTCCCAACCTTTCCCGAAACCCTTACCGCCCACCATGGTTCTCTACCCACACATTGGAAACAGCAATGTCGGTTCTCTCCCACCCTCCAACGCTTGTACCCGCCTGTGAGTCCACTGCACAGGGCATCGAGCTGTCGGCGCAACAGGTGGGCCATGCGCTCCTTGCCTCCCGATCGATTCTCGTTACAGCAGAGTCTTGTACGGGGGGAGGGGTCGGCCAGGCGATTACGGCGGTCGCGGGAAGTTCGGGCTGGTATGACCGTGGTTTCATTGTCTACAGCAACCGCGCCAAAGAAGAGATGCTGGGAGTATCGACGACGACCCTGGCAGCCTTCGGTGCGGTCAGCGAGCAGGTGGCGTTAGAAATGGCCCAAGGGGCGCTGGCGCGTAGCTCTGCTGAGATCGCAGTGGCCGTGACGGGTATTGCTGGCCCTCACGGCGGCACTCCCGAAACACCTGTGGGTATGGTTTGTTTTGCCTGGGCGTGCTTTGATGGCTTTGCACAAGTAGCTATCCACCATTTTCAAGGCAATCGAGCGGCCGTGCGTCAACAATCGGTGGCCATCGCGCTGCGGGGCGTGCTGACCGTGCTGCAACGGGGCATGCCATGATCGAAACAGAGGGTTGTATAACGGTTCCTACACCGTCCCTTCTCCCTACGGACTTGCGTGAAGTGTTTGAGCATTTGCCACTGGGTTGCTTTGTACTGAACAACACACAGCACATCCTGGCAGTGAATGATCGTGCCCTTTGTCTACTCAAGCGTGCGCGGGATGTACTGCTTGGGCAGTACCTTACTCGGTATTTGAACCACCGCCACACGGAAATCTTTCAGACCCGCATAGCTACTTTGGTCAATGGCGTTTCAGACATCCTCGAATTGGAGTTCCTCGACCCAACAGGCACACGTATTCCCGTCGAGACACGGGTAGTGCAGATCGGGCTGGGGGCGGACAGAGTGTATCTCCTGACAGCCTCCGATCTGAGCGATCGCTATCGCATCGAAGAGCGATTCCGCGCCCAGCAAGCAGCCTTGGCACGCGCCTACCGATTTTTAACTTTGCGGGAAATGACGCGGGGACTTGCCCATGAAATCAACCAACCACTGACCGCCATCCTGAACTACGCCAATGGTGGCCTGCGCAAGTTGAACAGTGGACAGCTCTCCCCTGAGATCACGCACTCCCTCTTGGCACACATCGGATCTCAGGTGCAGCGTGCTGCGGATGTCATCCGTCGTCTGCGTTCTTTGTTGCAGCAAGACCCACCCGGCAAGGAGCGTTGTGATCTCAATGTCTTGGTGTCTGAATCGCTAAAACTCACCCAGATGGAAGTGCGTGAATCCCACGTACGGGTCCGGCTGTCTTGTGCCCGTGACCTGCCTGCTGTAGAAGTAGACCCACTCCAGTTAATGCAAGCACTGGTAAACTTGATTTTGAACGCCGTGGCATCCATGAGGCGGGATCCGGATCGCACGCCCCGCTTGATCATCTCCACCCGTCTGGAGGGTACAAGTCGGTTGGAGGTGGCCGTCCATGACAATGGCCCAGGTACTCTCGAGGAAATCATTGCTATAATGGCAGACTCTCTGTTTTCGACTGAACATTCCAGCATTCGCACGGGCCTTCCTGTGACGCGAGCCATCGTCGAGAACCATGGAGGCCGTCTGTGGGCGACATCCAACCGTTGCCGAGGCATTACCCTGCGCCTTTCTCTTCCGTGTGCCGAGGAAAGTATTGATGTTACAACAACCGACAGTGTTCGTAGTGGACGATGATCCCGCCGTGCGGGATTCGCTACGCTTATTGCTGGAGTCGGTAGGACTGGTAGCCGAAGCCTTTTCATCGCCCCATCAATTCTTGGATGCCATTGTGCCAGAGCAGCCGGGTTGTGTGCTCCTGGACATTCGCATGCCGGGTATGAGTGGTTTGGAGTTGCAGCGGCGTCTCGTGACGCGGGGGATTAGCATTCCCGTCATCATTATCACCGGCCATGGAGATGTCACCACTGCAGTTCAGGCTATGAAGACCGGTGCCGTGGATTTCTTAGAGAAGCCATTTAATGATCAGGTTCTTTTGGATCGTATCCACAACGCGATCAGCTGCGATACCCAGGCCCGTCGTTCCCGTGCAGAGCGAGACGAAGTCGGTCGGCGCTTGGCCGCGCTCTCCCCCCGTGAGGTAGAAGTGCTTGATCTCATCATCGCCGGAAAAGCAAACAAAGTGATTGCAGTCGAATTGGGGATCAGCGAGAAAACCGTAGAGGCCCACCGTGCACGCATCATGGACAAAATGCAGGTGCGATCGGCCGCCGATTTGGTGCGTACGGTTTTGTTATACCGCACCGCCCGTTCAGCGCCAGAGAATTTACCCGATGCGCATTGAATTTGGACTAAACTCTTCCCCTACAGGGGAAGGGGCTGTGGGATAGGATGGTTTGATCTTGTGTCTTGTTCATAACTGATCCGCAGTATGTAAAGGTAAGTCAAAAACAATTCAAGATCAGCACCCTGTCTATTTTTAGTACGAAGTCAAATCTTGCATCTGCATTGATTTGTGTTCCAATCATGCTACCTACCTAATCAGTTACGTTGATAGTGACGGAGACCACTCACTTTGGAAACTACCGAAAAAATTGTTGAGTCCTACTGCAGATACGTGAAAAAGTGGTTCACGATCCCAAATATCAAGTGCGACAGGCAACCGTTCTGCGAAGAACAGATGCAAAGAAGGGTTAATATACCTGCGCAACGGCGGACTTTTGGTTTCTTCTGGGAACGTAAATTCACCCATCTAGATGTTCTATCTGAACTTAAGAAATATGGCTTTTACGAAGGCAATTACACGCGCATCATTGTCACCTAGGATGCTACGATTGAAGCACAAAAGGCGGCTGAAGAAAAAGGCGTGGTCATAAAGAAATTCTCAGAGTTGCTTATGGCAATTGCCAATGCGTATGGTAAAGAACGCAGGTATTTCACTGACGATACTGCAAGGACAATTCAACTTTTCGCAAAGGCACTCAAACAACGCGAAACATGAAAAGAGAAACAGAATAAAGAGAAATAAAAGTAAGAGCATTTAGCCCAGGCTCAACAGTTTGATGTCTCCACAGACCCCTTTCCGAATTTCCTCGAAGAGGGGCACGCCAAGAATCAAAATATCCCCGGCCTTGGATTCTCCACCAGAAAATTTGGCACCGCAACCGGATGTAGGTGTAGCAGTTGATCCGATCGCAGTCGTGGCAATTGTTGCACCAGATCCAAGAAGCGATCTTGCTCTTGCACGGACACACAGCCTTCGGTGAGTGTCCTGAATTTATGGATATAGTCTGCACGGCCAAAAGGATTGGTACCACGAGGATGGGCATTCGCAACCGCGAGTTCGTCTTCCATCCGTGAACCATCCGTGAAGAATATCTCGACACGGGCACCAAAAGCGCGTTCCTTTGGATCTGGGCTGTGGTAGCGTTTTGTCCAGATAGGATCTTCCATGGTACGAATTTTGTGCCAGAGCCGTACCGTATCTTCACGGCGGGCGCGTTCTGGGGCGTAGGAATCGACATGGTGCCAGCCTCCGTCCTGGAGCGCCACCGCGAAGATATACATAATGGAGTGATCGAGTGTTTGCCTAGAAACATTCGGATCCATTTTTTGCGGATCTCCCGATCCGGTACCAATCACATAATGGGTCTGATGGCTGCCATGGATAACGATTTCTCGAATGCGCTCAAAATCGTCTATCCGCTTTCCTAGTCGAAAGGCCAAATCGATCAACGCTTGTGCCTGGTATTCTGCGGCATGTCCTTTTGTATACGATTCGAGAATGGCACGCTTCGGTTCTCCTGGGGCAGGTAACGGTACTTCGTAAACCGCATCCGGGCCATCCAGAATCCACGCAAGAATGCTGTCCTCCCCTTCATACATGGGCGAAGGCGAGGCTTCTCCCCGCATACAACGGTCAACCGCCTCCAGTGCATTTTTACCCGCGTAGGCAGGCGCGTATGCCTTCCAACTCGAAATGTCCGCTTTACGGGATTGACGGGTCGTGATGGTGGTATGCACGGCCTGTTGTATGGCTTGGTAGAGGATCTCTGTGTTCAATCCGAGGAGGGTACCGATCCCTGCGGCGGCTGCAGGGCCGAGGTGTGCAATGTGATCGATCTTGTGTTTGTGTAGACAGATCCCTTTCACCAGATCGATGTGAATCTCGTAGGCCGTTGCAATCCCGCGCACCAGATCCAATCCTGTACGCCCACATTGCTCGGCCACCGCCAGAATCGCAGGAATGTTGTCGCCAGGATGGGAATAATCCGCAGCATGAAAAGTATCGTGAAAATCCAATTCACGCACCGCCACCCCATTGGCCCAGGTTGCCCATTCGGCACATACCGTGGTTTCTGGCGGTAGACCAAAGAGGGTTGCCCCCTGTTTGCGCGGATGTGCCAATGCTTGAGCACGTGCAGTTTGGACAGGGGCATAATTGAGTGCCGCTCCCGCTGCGGCAGCATTGTCGATGATACGGTTAATGATCATGTCGATCACTTCTGTTTCTAGATCGACAGGATCGGTCGCTACGGCTGCCATTTTCCAGGCAAGTTGTTCGACACGAGGAAGCATGGCACTAGAGGGATGGGTACGTACTCGATGGTTGACCATCACTGTCTCCGAGAAAACCCGCCCTGAGGCGCGGGGAGGAAAGAAATTACCAAGCGATTACCAAGCGCATACTTTAAAATCCTCGCCTTCCCAACAGGCTTTGTCTGTTTGGGATCTCTTCGCTTCTCCCCAGCGCGAGTTGATTCCCTCCCGCGTGAGGCCGAATACCTCGGCAAGGCCTTTGCTAACCAGGGTCACAGTGACCACGCTAATCCCATCGAGCAGTGGTTTCCCTGCAACCGGATTTGAGAGGGAAAACGACCCGTTCGTATCAGGCGAGAATACACACATGCCCTTGTAAGAGGCTGCACCGTCGCTGCTGTCTACCTGACATTTGATCACCCGATCAGCAGCCACAGACGGGGCACTCAGAAAGAGTGCAGTGAGAATCAGTAGAATGTTTTTCATAGATCGCTCCGCGAGATTCAGTTAGGGCATACGGGTATTCGAGAGGGGCAGAAGCCGTTCACCCTCCATGTGCGCCCACACACCCTGGCGAACGATACACCGTTTGTTGTCGAGTGCCAAACTGCCCGTAGCCCCCTGGAGACGTGCGTTGGCATTGCTTTCTAATTGCTGAACCACACCCACCAAACGAAAGGCATCCACGCCCAATGCGTAAAGCCGTCGATACGTGACAAAATGGGTTGGCCATTGTTGCGCAATCTCCGCACGTAGACGTGCATCCACCGGACTCGGGCTTGCCATCCATGGCATTTCCAACACATGGATACCGCTGAGTTCGGCATCCTGGGGGGTACCGGTCAGGATATGAGAGGTGGCATACACCGACATCCCCGTTTGTTGTAACACAGGCACAAGACGATGTGCCCATTCCGATGGTGCGGCGAGGAAGATGAAATCTTCGCCTGGTTTGTAATAGGTGGCACGCCCACGCACTTCGGCAATGGCCGTGAGAAGTGCCTCAGGCTGTTCGTCTAGGTCGATGGGATACTGTGTCGTGCCGCCAATCGCCTCCCACTGTGTGCGAAAGGCCTGTCGTATGCGTTGTCCCCATTCATCCTTGGGGGTAACGACAAATGCACGGATGCGACCATCCAGCCACGCTTGTTTGGCGCTCTGATGTGCTTCATCGGTGGGTGCAAGACCAAATTGATAGAGTTGTGTTGGTGCAGGAGCGCCATCAGGCAGGTAGTTCAAGGCCAGGGTGGGACGGGGGAAGGCACCCCGTTTTGCCAAGGTCTGCAGTTCTTCTTTGCCGAGTGGTCCGACAATAAAGCTTGCACCACTCTCTACGGCCCCTTGGTAGGCCATTTCCACCGCACCCCCTGCAAAGGGATGAAAAGTGACCGTAGGCCGTTCCGAGGGGGGGGTCGCATACCACGCAGCCAGAAAGCCATTCTGCACCGCTACAGCAGCGGGCGCAGCAGCACCGTCTAACGGCAGTACGATGGCCACCGAAGACGGCGCTCGGACAGCATGAAGGGCTTTCCCCTCCTGATTCTCGGTGCTTTGCACCCCACCCTCAGGAGAGGGTGGCATGGAAGCAGTACACGCTGTGAGGAGAAGGACGAAGCTTAGAATGGCACAATGCGTCCATCTTATAACCATCTCATCACCGTGGTGTAATACGTGGTGGAAGGGCACGATACATCACGCTACGTCCGGCATGTACCATCGTAAAGTGATCCGAAACACCCGCTATGGACTCCGACGCACCTAAAATCAAGTAGCCCTTTGGGTTCAATGCCCCGTGTAGTCTGCTGAGCAAGGTGCGCTTGAGATCAGAGGAAAAATAAATCAGGATATTGCGGCAGAACAGGATGTCGAAGCGTCCAATGCCGATCAACGGTTGGATCAAATTAATCTCTCGGAAAGTGACCCGCGACCGCACTTCTGGGCGAATCTCCCAAGCTTGTCCTGTTTTTGTCGTGACGGGTCGCATGAACCGCTCGCGCCGTTCAGGAGACAAACCCCGTGCAAGCGTGACCGCATCGTAGACCCCGCGCCGTGCCTCATCAAGCACCCGCCCTGAGATATCCGTTGCCAGAATGGAAACCCCATTGGGCAGTGCACGGGGATGGTTGCTTAGGAATTCCTCGACCACCATGCTGATAGAGTAAGGTTCCTGTCCGGTCGCGCACGCAGCAGACCACACCGCCAGGCGTCGTGCCTCCCCACGTACGAATTCGGGCAGTATCACATCCTTGAGCATCTCGTAGGGGTGAATGTCCCGAAACCACAGGGTTTCGTTGGTGGTCATCGCGTCGACGGTGCGGTTGTACAGTTCTCCCCGACCCTCTCGACGCAATCGAACCAACAAATCCCCAACACTCGGCAGCCCACATTCTTCTAGCAGGCGATGCAAGCGGCTGGCCACCAAATAGTGACGATTCTCTCCAAGCAAGATGCCGCTCGCTTCCTCTAGGAAGCGTTGGAAATCGCGGTAATCCGCTTCGCTGATCTGACGTTGCACACTAGGCCTTGACGCGGTTCAGTACAGCACGTGCCAAATCGTCTGGTGAGAACTTCGCAATGAACTGATCCGCACCGACTTTTTTGATCATCGATTCGTTGAACACACCACTCAGAGAGGTATGAAGCAACACATAGAGATCCTTCAGGGCGGGGTCACGACGAATTTCGGTCGTCAAGGTGTAACCGTCCATTTCGGGCATTTCGATGTCGGAGATCACCATGACCAATTGTTCCCCCGCCACACGCTTACCGGTTGCGGCCATCCCACGCAAGGCAGTCAGGGCATCACGTCCGTTGTTGGCCAAAATGGGAACAAGACCGACCTGCTCCAGCGTGCGCTGAATCTGTTTGCGTGCAACCGAGGAATCATCGACCACCAACACCGACAAGGTGGTTTTGGTCATCTCGCTGCCTTCCGTCGCCAGGGCGCTAGAAATCTCCTCGTTAGGACGCGTCACCTCCGCCAACACTTTTTCTACATCAATGATTTCCACCAACTCTTTGTCTACCTGGGTAACGGCTGTGAGGTAGGAGAGTTTGCCCGATCCCTTCGGTGGTGGATGAATCTCCTCCCAATTCATATTGACAATGCGATCCACACTGCTCACCAAGAAACCCTGTGTGACACGGTTGTACTCCGTGATGATCACAAAACACGTATTCAGATTGTCAAGCGGCGGTTTGCCCACGGCCACGCCAAGATCCATCACAGAGATCGTGCGTCCACGGATATTGGCGATGCCTCGCACGACGTGGCTTGCCCCAGGCAGACGTGTCAGCACCGGACATTGGATCACTTCTCGCACCTTAAAAACATTGATTCCAAAGCGTTGCCGTCCACCCAAGCGGAACAAGAGCAGTTCCAGTCGGTTGTATCCTACCAGTTGGGTTCGTTGATCGACCCCATCCAACACACTCGCCATCGTACTCCTCCCCCACTGTTAGAAAATCGTTGATACCCGTTGCGTGGACGGGTGGTGATGCTCATTCCTCTCCTGCGGGGCGCTCGGATGAGCGGTGGCCAGATTTGCTGGAACCACTCGGCCATTCACCAAAGGGAAAGGGTTTTTCTTCCGTCGAAAAGGTAAGATAGCGCAACACACCGGTGGTGTAGTCGGTGAGCACACGACCAAGCCACACCAGTTGTCGGTTGCGCCGCCCAGTAGCCAGCAGGTAAATGATCTGCACCAGCATCACAGCTGGCAAGAGTGTATCTGCTATCGCAGTGAACAACACGATAAACAGCAACATGTACGCAGCACGACGTACCAGGTAGGGGTCACTCACGCGGGTTTTCAAGTTCTCAGTCAACATGGTTTCTCAGTCAACAGGGCAGGTCGGCGGCTTGGGCATGGGATTATTATCAGCGAGGTTGCGGTCATGCGCACGCCTCTTCCTTTTTATTTTTCCACAGTATAATAGAGTAACCGATCGATCTTGTTTTATCCCCCCAAAAGAGATTCACCCAGTTGCATCCCGAGGCAGGCAGGCGCGCTACCGCTGTGGTTGCGCGGCAATTTGGTAGTGCCGCAGCACTCGCTTCTGTGGTGCAGGCACTACAAGCGGAGGCTCGCACAGATTGCCTGATCCTTGGATTGGGTCATGCGGCGGGTGCGTGGGCGGGCGCGGGCATTGCTGCGCAGACGGTCTCCTCTTTCGCAGAAGCATTGCCCTACCTGCTCCATGCACACCCCAGCCTGTTGGTAACAGGTACGTCTTTCAACGCACAGGAAGATGGCCACTTTTGGCGCTGGGCAAAAGAACAAGGTATTCCTTCCCTAGCCTTCGTGGATCACTGGGTCAACTACTGTCAGCGTTTTTCTTCTGCACCCGATCGTCCTTTTGATTGTTTACCAGAACACATTGCTGTGCTGGATGACTCAATGGCTGCGCGTTTGGTGGCGGTCGGTTGTCCTGCGGATCGCGTGGTGGTACTGGGTCATCCTGCTTGGGACGATCTTGTGCAGCGACGAGGTCGTTGTGACGTAACGCTCCAGGCGAGGCTTGCGGGAGATCGCGTGCTGGTGCTGTTCGCCTCCGAACCAATCGCCCGATTCTATGGCAAGGGGCTTGGGTACACAGAAGGCGACGCGCTGAGCCTCTTGTTGGCGGCCCTAGAAACAGTGGGCGAAGATCGCAAGGAAAGCTACGTGGTGGCGGTCAAACCCCATCCAACAGAGGATCGATTCGCCCTCACGGATCGGATCGGGATGGCAGGTGGTCGGGTAGCGGCACGTCTGGTGGAGGGCGATCGTCGCGATCTGATTTCGGCCAGCACACTCGTGGTGGGGATGAACTCCCTGCTGTTGCACGAAGCCACCATCATGGGCAAACCTGTCATCGCCCTACAACCTGGGCGTCTTGGCCCCTACGATTGGGTGGATCACCAACCTGGTATCTTGCTCGCGACCGATTGGGTACAAGCAATCTCGGCCCTCCACCGCGCACTGGTCGGGGATACGCCCGTCGTGCCCGCCCCAAGACCCGTGATTCCTGAATGGATCCGTGTGATTGATGCACTGATCGGATAAAGCCTATCAAACCACATGGGTATCAACAGGCAAGCGTTCATTTTGCGGCGGGAATGTTGATGAGCGGTGCCGCGTTCATAGAAGAGGGGATGACCACGGTTGCGGTGCCCCCCTTTCGGGCGAACTCCATCAATGCCTGATTCGCCTCGTGTTGCAGGTAGGCGGGCGTCAGGGTATTGTTGATGGCTTCGTTGGATTTTGCGATGCCTTGCGCCTCGCGCAGACGTACTTGGGCTTCTTGTTCGGCGATCTTGACTTGCAGTTCCATGGCTTCTAATCGTTTCTGGTTGGCCACGGCTTGCTGAATAGACGCTTCAATGGCAGGATCGGTGACTACCGTGCGAATGACCACACGGGTGATGAAGAAGGCACCCGCGTCGTTCGAGTCTAGTTCATGCTGTAACAGTCCTTGAATGTGTTCAGCGATTTGTTCGCGTTGTTGATGAACCACCAAGGAGGGCAGTTTGGAGACCTCTTGGTACGCAGCATTGCGGGCGAGTGTTTCTACGAGCATGTGAGCGGGTGCCCATACGTTCCCTTCTTGCAGGAGCTTACTTTGCTCGGCGTATTTGGTCTCGATGTTGGGAATACGGGTTGCAGCGACTTTATAATAAACCGTCAAATCCAATTCTCGGATGAACAGGTTGTCGGAGGCTTTGGGTTTCAGGCCGTCGATGTTCACGGCGATTTCTTTGGCCGAGAACTCTCGCACCGAGGCAAGCGGGGCCATATACAACCCTGGTGTGATAACCTGCATGGAGACAACACCGAATCGCTTCTCGACCCCAACGTTGCCCGTTTCGATGGCACCGATGCCAATGAGGTTTGCAAGCCCTACTACGACGAGAACACCCAGCGCACCAAGCAATTCAAAGGACATCGCGCACCTCCTCCCCTTCACGGTAGAAAGATTCTTTTACGATGAACGAACAACGTCCGACACCGCCGATACCGATCAGTACCCGCACTGGCGATGATGGTACCACAGGCCTAGGGAACGGCACACGCCTCCCAAAGAGCAGTCTACGGATTCAGGCGTTAGGCGACCTGGATGAGTGCAACTGTATCCTTGGGTTGCTCCTTGCGGTCGGTTCTTTGCCAGAGGATTTTGCCTTGTGTCTCACGGCCATTCAACGAGAGCTGTTTGATATGTGTGCGGAGCTTGCGTTTCCCGGGTGTGTTCGGCTCACAGAAGCGAGTGTTACGCAGATCGAAGCGCGGTTGGACAGTATCAACGCTGGTTTGCCAGTGCTACGGGCCTTTGTCTTGCCGGGGGGTACGTCTGCAGCGGCGACCTGCCACCTTGCCCGCGCCGTTGCTCGACGCACCGAGCGTTCTTTGGTTGCGCTCTCGGAGAGGGAAGCAGTACAACCTCTGGCACTGCGCTACCTCAACCGTCTTTCCGATCTGCTGTTCGTGATGGCCCGTGCCCTCAACCACAGCGTCGGACTGTCGGACGTGCTCTGGAAGCCCAGATGACCCTTGCACGGGCCAAACAAAGATATTGAGAAAAAAACCATTTTTTCACCACAAAACAGTTCCCCTTTTCGTGAACTCACGTATAATGACGGTGCCGTGGTGTTCCCACGGTGTGCTGGTCGGGTTTTTCTCTGCCTGACAGCGCGGCGTGTTACGCTAGGTTCTCGCCTCCTTACGGAGGTGTGGGTTGCAATGAAATAAAATAAACAGTCAGTTGAGGTTGTTATGCCAGTCGGTACTGTGAAATGGTTCAACGAATCCAAGGGGTTCGGCTTTATCTCTCCTCATGATGGTGGTGCAGACGTGTTCGTTCACTTCTCCGCCATTAAGGGATCAGGGTTCCGCACCCTCGCGGAAGGTCAGACAGTGAAGTTTGATGTCGAAAAAGGGCCAAAGGGCCTGCAGGCACGCAACGTTGAAGCTGCCTAACTGCTGACCCTCCCGCACCCGCCTTCCGGCGGGTGTGGATGGAAGCCAGCACCGTCTGGCGAGAGGCTCCGTATCTCTGATGCGGGGCCTTTTTCGTTCTACAGGGGCTTACGTGCCTGTTTTTCTAATTTTTTACGGATCCGGTTGCGCTTTAGAATCGAAAGATAATCCACAAATAATTTGCCCTCCAGGTGGTCTAGCTCGTGTTGAATGCACACAGCGAGTAGGCCCACAGCCTCGTCCTCAAAGAGGCGACCATGACGATCCATGGCGCGAAAACGAATATGGGTGGCCCGCTCGACCGGCTCATAGATCCCGGGTACCGAGAGACACCCTTCGTCTAGGCGATCCAGTTCGCGACCACGCGCCACGATTTCTGGGTTGATGAGACACAAGGGCTGACTCTTGTCCTCCGTGATGTCGATGGTAATCAACCGCTTGGGCACGTTCACCTGAATGGCAGCCAATCCGATGCCGGGTGCGTCATACATGGTTTCGAACAGATCATCGATCAAACGCTGGATGTCGGGCGTCACCGATTCTACGCGCCGGGCACGTTCACGCAGACGCGGATCAGGGTAATGAAGAATCTCAAGGAGGGCCATGGCGGGAGGCAGATCCCAAGGAAGAGGACATGTACCCATCTTAGAGCAAACCATGGGTGCTAGACCAGCAGTCCAACCAGAGCAATCGCGCTCGTAGCCATTGACAGCGTGAAGGTGTTAGGGTAACAGCTCTGCTCACACCCCCACGCTCCCATGTTACCCGATGCCCGACCCTACTTTGCCGAACTTGCCGATCCTCGACGTGAAACCAAGAATAAACTGCATCCACTCCATGATATTTTGATGAAGCCCTGTTCAGCTGATTTACGGAACCACTGTAGTGCCTCAAGAGCTGGTCTGGATCGTCCGCTATCTTGCGCGGTGTGTAGAAATGTGTATAATCGCCCCCATGAACAGCGCAGATATTATCGGCCGTTTGAAAGCAGAAGGCTGGTTAGAGGTGCATGTGAAAGGTTCGCACCACAAGTTTAGGCATCCAGCGAGGCCAGGCCATGTGACAGTACCGCACCCAAGGTGTGATCTTCCTCTGGGAACAGTCCATAACATTTACCGACAGGCTGGATGGCCCTGGTAGCAGGAGAGGCGCATGTTTTATCCCCTGTATGTGCATTACGAGGAAGGTAGCGCCTATGGAGGCACCTTCCCTGATTTTCCTGGTTGCTTTACCGCTGCCGATGAATTAACCGACCTGCCCCGTATGGCGCAGGAAGCCGTGGAAGTATTTTTTGAGGGCGAAGATTCCGAGATTCCGAACCCCAGCGGGATCGCTCACTGGAAAGACCATACGGACTATCAAGGTGGATTCTGGCTGTTGGTGGAAATCAACCTTGCACGTATCAACGCTAAGCCGATGCGGATCAATGTCTCGTTGCCCGCACGTCTAGTGCAACAGATCGACCGATACGCTGATGCGCATCACATGACACGCAGTGGATTTTTGGCGCAGGCAGCGGTTCATTCGTTGACACGCCTCCCGTAGCGCCTTGACGTAGGCCAGCGTGTCAAAAATGGTAACTGCTCAGGAGGGGGTAAAGTATAGTGTTTTTCCTGGCAGCGATGTTGAAATTGTGAGATAAAGACGGACATGGAGACACTCCCTGTACTTTCTGAACAGTGCGTCAAGCGTTTGCGGTTTTAATCCAAACACAAATGCCTGATCGAAGTCACGCATCCGGTTGATGAGACGCATTGCCTTTGGCGTGAGCGGGACGTTTCTGGGTTTTGTCTTGGTGACCTTCAGAACGCAGTAGCCAACGCGCACATCTTCCCATGTAAGTTTGCAGAATTTCCCTGCACGCATCCCTGTGCGCAGTGCGAGCAGGAACGAGACGGCCACGGACTGCGATACCGTTTCGATCCTTCCCTTTGTCTTGTGGCCCATTGCCTGGATGAGTGCGCGGACTTGCGAGCGTGTGATGATCACGTCGCGGTGGTCGGGTGCTCGTGGTTTGCGAACGTCCTTGATGGGGTTTTTCTCGATCCATCACCATTCGCGCCGCGCAGTTTCGAGCACAGCGGAGAGCAGACCAATATCGCAGAGCACCGTACCTGGGGGAACGTGTTGGAGTCTCGGGTGCCGTGGATGTTGATCTGTACGCGGTAGCCCTTTGGGTACTTCGTGATGGACGCCATTTTTTGGGGAGTAGCCTGGGGAATTTCCGTGTAGCACAGGTTACATTTTTTGGGTCTGTGGCGTCAATTTTGTAAAGTGAATCGCCTAGGGCAACTGATTCCGAAAGATTTTAGGGCTTGGAGCACCATACAGAACTACTAGATGGTGCCGGAGGCCGGACTCGAACCGGCACGGCGTTGCCACCACCAGATTTTGAGTCTGGCGCGTCTACCTGTTTCGCCACTCCGGCAAGGAAACCAAACCCGTTGCACTAGTGCGGGGTGTAACGAACCCCCACCAACATTGTACAACCAGGAGACCGATACGGTACCGCAGTCTCATAGTGCGCGTCAAGCAGGTTGTCCATGCGTCCTTCTAGGCTCCAGTGGCGATCCATGGGGTAGGTCACACGAAGTCCCACGAGGGTATACCCGGGCAGGTAGGTTGTGTTCGTACTGTCATTATAGCGACCGCTCTGGCTCAAGACGGTCAGCATGGTGCGAACCTCGCCGAAGGATCGGGCTATACCGAGTTGTAGGGTGTTGCGGGCGCGGCGTGGCAAAATGCGGTTGGTATCGCGGTCACGGGGATTGAGCACATTGAGCGTACTCGACAGCTCCCAACCGTCCACTTGGGTGCTTGCATAGATCTCTGCTCCGTCAATGCGTGCACGATCGAGGTTGAACGGGAGGTACAGAGCATTGAGGGCAATGAGGTGATCAATGTCAGTGCGAAACGCATGTAACTCCCACTTTCCCCAGTCTGCGATCCCTTTGAGGCCGATGTCCTTGCTGTGCGAAGTCTCTGGGCGGAGATTCGGGTTGCTGTATCCTGGATAATACAGCTCATTGAAGGTGGGTGACCGAAAGGCACTGCCCCAAGCGGCAGTCAACCGTAGGGTGGGCGTCAAATGCAGACCGTACGTGATATTCCCTGTATTGTGTGTCCCAAAGGCATCGTTGTCGTCGTGGCGTCCACCCATCACCAGGTCGTGACGGCCAAAGGAGATTTGATCTTGGAGAAAAACACCGCTGTTGCCCCGCGAGCTGCTGGTAAAGTGGGTATCTGAACCTAGGTGTTCTTGTTGGTAATCAACGCCCGCTGTCAAAAGATGGTTGGGGGAAAGAACCCAATCATTTTGCCATGCGGTGTAATCGCGGCGGGTATGGAAATAATAAGGGGCGCCTCCTGCGGTCGAGTCATCGCGATCATCGCTGGATTCGCCGAGGGTGAGCCGTGTCTTCCAGGAATCTCGTGGAGAAAGGTTGAGATCGACACCCACGACTTGTTGGACAAAGGTTTCGTCGGTAGGTGGCGTGGGTGTGGTGGCTGGAAAGGGGTAATTGTCGTATCCGCTTCTCCCACTTGCGCGAAGCAAATGAAAATCAACCTCTCCCATACCGAAAGTCTGATCAAGACGGACCTGGACGGACGTATTGCGGTAGCCTCCGGTATAAGGCGTGTGCAGGACCGAATGGTCCATGGGGTCAATGCCTGCGGTATACAACTCGCCCACACCCAGATGGTAATGCGTATCCCCCGAGGAACCAGCGACACCCGTAGTTGCCTGGTACGTAGAATGCGAACCCATCTGCAGCGAGGCTTCTGGTTGGGCGGGCCCTTCGCCACGGGGTGTCATGATCTGGACAATGCCACCGATGGCGGAAGATCCGTAGAGACTGGATCCTGGGCCACGCACCACCTCGATTCGATCGGCAGCGGCGAGTTGCAGATACTCCCAAGACGGGGCCCCCGTGGTCGCCGAACTCATCGGGATCCCATCGATCAACAGCAGCACATGGTTGGTATTGGTACCCCGTAGGCTCATGCCCGTGAGATGCCCTAGGCCGCCAGAGCTAGAGAAGTCAACACCAGGCACCTGTTTTAGCAGATCAGGCACGGTAAGTGCGCCGCTTTGGGTGATGTCATCCTGCGTTAGCACTGTTACAGGCGTTAGGGTTTGATCGACGGTGTGTGCGGTACGGGTGGCCGTAACGACGATCGTGGGCAATTCCTGGGAGACTTCTTCGGCAAAGGGGCTGGTCAAAACCAAGGCGAACGAACAGGACAGCACTGTGGCTGTGTGTGTAAAACGAGACATCGTGCATTTCTCCACCGCGCACGCCCGCGCAGAATGGGGGTTGGGAGCAATGCCTGTAGGCCGGTCTCCGGGCTTGCGATGGACTTGGAGGTCGGACACACGGCCTTCCCGCGTCTTGCGCAGTGGCTTGTGGGGTGTGTCTGAGCATCGCTTACCGTTGCGGGGGCAGCGCCGGTATCTCACCGGACTTCCCGTTTCATTCCGTAGTGCAGGACTGGGTTGGCTACCCAATCCAAACTGGAACACCTAAAGGCGGGCCGCAGTGTAGAGATATCCGCCAGGAATGACAACACAATCTTTTTCGTAACGGATCAGGGGGCGGCACCGTTGCGATCGTCTGCACGAAGGGATGGGATCATGTAACCGGTCTAGGCAACTGTTTGCGGAGCAGGATTTCGTCACGTCCTTCCTGGATCAAGCCTTCGATCTTACCAACGGGTTGATACCCTTGTCGGCGATAAAAGGCGTTTGCGGGTTCGTTAAAGGCGGAGACGAGGATCCATAGGTTTCTGGTCTTCGTGGCCACGCGCTGTTCCAACCAGGTCAAGGCGGTTGTGCCAAGGCCCCTGCGCTGGTGATCTGGAAAAATCGCGAAAAGTTCCAGGGATGCACCCAACAACCACGGAAAGCGCACACAAAACACCCCCACAAGGTCGGTCACGCCAGAAACACTAGAAACATCAGAAACAAGGGTCATGCACCGCAGGCAAGGATCTGCCCGTGTGAGGTAGTGTTGAAGGCTTTTGGGGGAATAGCCTAGCGTATGCCAAGGATCTAGGCAGGAGAGTCGTTGTGCAATCCATACGCTGTCTTGGTCTTGCAAAGGCAAAATCTGAAAGTCTCCTAGGGAGGCGGCTTTCAGGTTCAGAGGGTGATCAACCGTTGGATCAACCGTTGGATCAACCGTTGGATCAACCTGTGGATCAAGCATGGCCGATCTATTCTTCCAAGATCAACGATACCGTAGTGGTGTTCTGGAGGTTTTCTGAAATGGGACAACGACCATCAATCTCTTCGAGAAACAACTTTTTCTCTTCGGTCGTGAGATCGGCATCTATTTTTGTAAAAACCTGGTAGGAAAGGAATCCAGGGCGGTTTTCCTTGCCCTTCCCCATATAGACATCTGTATCAATGACAGCGGTTACACGGGCCTCAATTGTTCTGAGGCGGATTCTCTTTTGACGCGCAATGATTTGCCCAATGGTGATTACACAGGCTGCCAGCGACAGACAAGCGAACTCAAGAGGAGAGGGGCCTTCGTTGTGACCACCCCCCGCCGGAGGTTGATCCACAATCACTTGATGACCACGAATGTTGCTCACGATCTTAAAGTCTTGCACCAATTTTGCATCCACTTCAATCTGCTTCAACATATCAAACTCCTGATCTCCTAGAGACGCTGTCTTTACTGGTTCCAAACCTCTCCGAAAATTCGGAGCGTGGCCTGGGATAGGGTGATCTTTGCACGGATCACACACCTGCTGTGGATATTATACTCTTGTATGACAAAGTGTGCTATCCCTGTAATGTCTTTTGTGCAATCAACACACCGTCAAAAACCAGTCCAGACCTCCCCCCAATCTTCTGCCTTGCCAGCATACCTCCTGTATGTGGAACCCATCCCTTGCCGTTTTGTGCTATTCTCTACCCCTAACAAAATGATGTAAGCCCACGTAGACTGTACCCATGCCTAAACGCCCCATGGCAGGACTGACCGAACAAACAGCGCAATGGTCTGCTGCATTCGGACGTTCCTACACCGAACGCAATGACCTCGGCCTAGACAGCCTAGATCAACGCTACCAAACCCAGTTCGGGATCGACAGAAGCGCCTTAAACGCACTCTTCCTGGAAAGTCTCCCCAGAGACCTTTCGATCCTGGAGGTCGGTTGTAACGTTGGCAACCAATTGTCCCTTTTGGCGGGAATGGGATTTACCCGATTAAGCGGTGTGGATGTACAGGAATATGCGCTCGTCCGCGCCAGAGAACGTCTCCCTGGCATCCCCTTGGTACAAGGGTCGGCGCTGGCTTTGCCTTTTCCAGACCATTCTTTCGACTTGGTGTTCACGTCAGGTGTGCTCATCCACATCCATCCCGATCACCTGCCGACGGCACTCGCGGAGATCTATCGTGTCACCCAACACTGGATCTGGGGGCTAGAATATTTTGCCGCAACCCACTCAGAAATCCCCTACCATGGACAAACGTCCATGCTCTGGAAAGCACCCTTTGCCGAACTGTACCAGCAGCAGTTTCCAACGCTTACCCTGATACGCGAAAAACGGCTGTCTTATCGAGACAACCCGGGCAACATCGATTGCATGTATCTGTTGCATAAGCCATCTTAATACAGATACCTAGATCTTGGGAGTCCCCGACCCATGCGAGGCTCACTCTTGTTGCGTGCTGATGCCGGTTTTGAGATCGGTACAGGTCATGTCATGCGCTTGCTGGCCTTGGTAGAGGCATGGCAAACAGCAGAAACAGAAGGGGAACCTGGCGCGGTGTGGTTGCTGGGTTGTGTTCCGATGCCTGGTGTACGGCAACGACTCATCGAGGCTGGCGTGATTGTCTATGATCTCAAGGAAACCCATCCCGACCCAGGTGACAGTATGGCCCTATCGCACTTGGCAGAAGTCTTTCAACCGGATTGGATCGTATTGGATGGGTATCGTTTCGACGCGGACTACCAAGCCGCAGCACGTGCCCTCGGAAAGCCACTCCTGGTCATAGACGACATGGCACGGCACGCTCATTACCACGCCGATCTTCTGCTGAATCCGAATGTCAACGCAGAAGTTGTGCGGTACACCACAGATCCAGATACCCATCTGCTGCTGGGTGCACGCTACTGTCTGTTGCGCTCAGAAATACAGCATGCCCAAAGCGAGACCAATCCCACCGAGAAAACGGCACGATCCCCCGTTCGATTGCTGGTGACCATGGGGGGAGCCGCCACACAAACGCTGATCGGAACAGCCCTAGCAGCGATCGCCTCCCTCGGTACTGGCTGGGAAACCAAGGTCGTCTTAGGGAGTGCCACACACGACTGGGGCGAGCTGCCCGGGGTCGAGATCCTGCTGGATGTGCGGGCGATGGGTGCGTTGATGGCTTGGGCTGATCTTGCGCTCTCTGCGAGTGGCACCACTGCATGGGAACTCGCCTCGCTGGGTGTGCCCACGCTGCTCGTAGTGGTGGCAGACAACCAAGTCTCGGTTGCGCAAGCCGCCGATGCAGCAGGTTTTAGCATCGATTTGGGGTGGTGGGAGAATGTCAGCGTGGCACAAATCGTTTACGCCCTAGAACAACTGGCTGCCGACGCTCAAAAACGTGCCGCCATGCGTGCTGCAGGACGTGCATGTGTGGATGGTGCCGGAGCCATCCGGGTGGTGCAAGCTATGCGCGATTATCGTCCTGCCTCTTTTTAGCGACCTTTTGGATCCTTCTGGAGTTTTTTATGCACAAAAACATCCCTACGCACGAACGATTGATCGTTGCCTTGGATGTACCAAGCGCGACCATGGCAAAAGAATGGGTTGATCAGTTGGGGGATTCGGTCTCTTTTTATAAACTGGGCCTTGAATTGTCGATGTCAGGGGAGTATTTCACCCTGATCGATTGGTTGCAGGCACGGGGCAAGAAAATATTCGCCGATCTTAAGTTTTTTGACGTACCAGAGACTGTGGCACGCGCTGTCCGACAACTGACCCATCGACCGGTTCATTTTGTCTCGGTTCATGGGGACGATGCAATGTTGGCGGCCGCCGTTGCGGTCAAAAAGGATCTCAAGATCCTGGCGGTCACAGCGTTGACAAGCCTCAATCGGCAAGACCTTACGGATCTTGGTTTTCAATGCGAGGTCAACGAACTGGTGTTGTCCCGTGCGAGGCGGGCACTGGCTTTGGGGTGTGATGGGATTATTTCTTCAGGGCTCGAAGTGGCGCAACTGCGCAACCGATTGGGGGAACAGTTTATTGTGGTTTCTCCAGGCATTCGTCCTGTGGAGAATCGCCAAGAGGACGACCAAAAACGAGTCGTTACCGTAGAGCAAGCCTTTGCCAGCGGTGCCGACTACATCGTGGTGGGTCGACCCCTACGCGATGCTACCGATCCAAAAAGCGCCGCAGAAGCGATCCAGCAAATCATCGCACGCACGCTTCAACGTACCCAAGAGAGATAGACGCTTGCACAAATGAAATAGGTACGAGTATTATGCACTGTTGTAGATATGGTTTATCTGAGGTAGGTGAGTCCTAATGGTATGCTGCATGGTTCGCAGGGGTCAACCGTATCTTTATTTTTCCTTATCGCCCCCTACAAGGGCGTGGATTGAGACAAACGGAGGTATTGATGAAACTATCTAGCAAGGCACGTTATGCCATTGAAGCGATGTTGGAATTGGCGGTCAGTGCACGCCATCCTGTGACGTTGGCAAGCATTTCTGTTCACCAGGGGATCTCACAGTCCTACATGGAACAGCTCTTTATGCGTCTGCGCAAAGCGGGCTTGATTCAAGGATCGCGCGGCCCAGGAGGGGGCTACCGATTGGGACGTGATGCAGCCAACATTACAGTGGCTGATATCGTACTGGCCGTGGACGATCACGCAGGCCCGGAAGAGAACGCCGAGACCCGTCGTGGGGAAGGCGGCCCTGCCCATCTCCTCTGGGAAGACCTGAGTCGTCAGATCTTTGCCTTTTTGAACAACATTACCATTGCCCAGCTCGTCGCGAACAAAGGAAATAGCGATGGGGTGCGGCACGGAGGTCACGAACAGCGAGCCGCCTAACTCGACAGAGAAACAACGTCCCGCCCGCAGACCCAAGAATGTTGGGGGGTTGTAACCAACTGTATGCGTGACGGCTGGTAGATGGTCTCGGGCAGCACCTAAGGCTCTCCGTCCTAGAGAGTTTGGGGTTGTTTGTGACGCTGTGCATACCACCCTTATCAATATCTCAGGGAAACCCTGCCCTTGCAGGGCGGGGATGAAAGGGGGTGGTTTTGGGTGATTTTCCACAAAAAGCGTCGGTCTTCGCAGCCTGTCAACCCAAGCAGGCCTGGTGATACATGCCTTTCGGTCTGGCTCCCCTCACCAAGGTTGCAACGTAGCCCGTTTATCCGCAACCGGACTGAGGTCGCCCACCCCAGGCTTGCCTTCACAAGCCCCGCCTTCAGGCGGGGTGGTTGATGCGCACAGAGCGCCGTTGCGTGTGATGCCTCTAAGAACAACCGCAACAAATGCAACAAATGCAACGCAGACAGGATAAAGTGTAGCCTCGTGTTTTGTATATAGGATTTGTTCGGTCTCTATATCGAATTTATTCGATTTCTCACCGTCCTTCCGTTGCAGGGAGGCGTCACGAACCCCACGCCTAATGGCGGGGCTTGTGAGCTTGAGGCTCCCTGTGTGCCACAGACTTGAGATCTCGTGGAATTCACGGTACAGTCGTATCGTCTGAGTCTGTATCCTTAACCCAAGTTGCCACCTATGACCACCATCAGAATCCTTCCAAGAGGTAATGGATTAATGTAGCCTTATAGTAATCAATCTATTGGTTGCCGATGGGGAAGTAAAATGGACGAGATGATTATAGTAACATATTGTATCT
>CAIJYR010000256.1 GCA_903824965.1 uncultured Thiotrichales bacterium | reverse complement strand
TGGTCAGATATCGGACGAGCGAGGTTTTACCCACCGCCTCGCTACCCACCACCAACAATTTGGCTGCATTCATGGGACGCAGTTGACCCTTTTCTTCCGAAGCGAGGACAGCACGCCAAGCTGCGAGAATTGTCTGTGCATCGCGGGATGCAATAGTTTCGGCAGGCAGAGGAAATGCTTCTAGGCGATTCTTGCGGAGGTCAAGCTGTTGCAACTGATGCGCATACTGTCGTTTGCACCAAGCATTGAGCAACGCCCGCGCCCCTTCATCGCCTATGTTGTTGCTATCAAGATCAAGCGAAGTGAGGTTGGCGAAATTAGCGAGCGCCCGCGCCCCTTCATCGCCTATGCTGTTGTTGAATAAATCAAGCGAAGTGAGGTTGTGGAGATTGGCGATCGCCCGCGCACCTTGATCGCCTATGTTGTTGCTATCAAGATTAAGCGAAGTGAGGTTGTGGAGATTGGCGATCGCCCGCGCACCTTGATCGCCTATGTTGTTGCTATTAAGGTTAAGCGAAGTGAGGTTGGAGAGATTGGCGATCGCCCGCGCCCCTTGATCGCCTATGTTGTTGCTATTAAGGTTAAGCGAAGTGAGTTTGGAGAGCTTGGTGAGCGCCCGCGCCCCTTCATCGCTGATGTTGTTGTTATACAGATTAAGCGAAGTGAGGTTGCGTAGAGTGGCAAGCACCCGCGCCCCTTTAGATCCGATGCTATTGTTGTATAGATTAAGCGAAGTGAGGTTGGAGAGATTGGCGAGTGCCCGCGCCCCTTCATCGCTGATGTTGTTGTACTGTAAATCAAGCGAAGTGAGGTTGGAGAGATTGGCAAGTGCCCGTGCCCCTTCATCGCCGATGCTGTTGTACTGTAAATCAAGCGAAGTAAGGTTGGGTAGAGTGGCAAGCGCCCGCGCCCCTTCATCACCGATGTTGTTATAGCTTAGATCGATCGAAGTAAGATCGGTCAGTGCTATAAGCTTTTGGGTCAGCTTATCAATCACCAATCGAAACTGGTAAATGAGTACGTCCCCTAATCGATCGACCTGCCACGATGCTGCCATTGGCCCAAGAAGAACCAGTTTCCGCCATTGCTCTCTTCTTGCGCGATCAAGCAGTTGATCCAATTCATTCTCTGTATTGATCTTGATTACATCGGCCACGGCACGCCTCCTCTGGTGTCTTGCTGGATAGCATTGTGCGATCACTATACCACTCTGATCGAGAGGTTTGTCAAGCAACTTATGAAGCTATTGGGCGTGTCGGATATTCTTGAGTAAATCACAAAGAGAACAAAGAGAAAGATCAAGTCAAACCCAGAAGACTGCCTCACCATGCCACCTCTCTCCTTTCAGGAGAGGGGCAAGCTGACAGTCAAATGCCTTATAGCAACCGCCTCCGAATCACCAGCAGCGTGAAAAACTGCGCTAATAATAATCCCGCAAGCACATCACTCAAATAATGCTTGGCCAGCGCAATCCGCGACAGCGCGACCAAAATGGCACCAATCCACGCCAAGCACCCAACCCACGGCGATCGCACCAATAACACAACAAAAGCAGCACTGATAAATACATCCGCCGTATGACCAGAAGGAAAAGAATGGTAAGCCGCCCGTAACGTCGGCCCAACCCAATGATCACCTCCCCCCATACTCAATGCCTCGTCAGGTCGAACGCGTCCTGCAAGATATTTGATAAACTGCACAGCCAAAAACGCCCCAACCAACTCGGCCCACAACCACCCCAACACCACCGATTGCGCCCAAGGCAATTCCTGAACAAAAGAAAAACCCAAAGCACCCAGAAAAAAGGCATAAAAAACAAAAAGACCCCAATCTGAAACCGTCTGCACCAATCCTCGATGATCCATGACCCAAGGCGCGTGCGTGATCGCGTAGGTCACAGCAGCGTCTCCCCAAAGGCCAAACACCACAAGGCCCACAAAAAATAAGAGCACCCCAGTACCCACAATCCACACCCAACGGGCACACCCCGTCTCTTTTTCCGTCCACAACGGAAGCGTTTTAACAACCCCCAAAGACATGGTATTCCTTCATTTCGATCAAAAAGGTACGATGGATTCGGCAGGTATTGCCCGAAAGGGTAGGTACCACTGCACTCGGAACAATCAGCCATGCCTCTGGATGTGCAGCTCGCCAAGCATTGACCTGACCCAAGGGCAATTCAATTAGGGTACGTCCCGTATAGTAATCCAGAACACCACGGGTGGTACAACAAATGCCCACGGGTGCATTGCCGGAGGTGGTACGAACAAAATCACCAAGGGAGCGGGCCGAATACAAGGGATCCATCACAACCATGAGTCCCACGAAGATCAACCAAGAAAAAGCAACGCTTAAACATAGCTGGGTACGCATCCAACGCCATTCTGTGGCGCGTGCCACCGCAGCCGAAACCACTGTGAAGGCGAACAATACGACCGTAACCGCAAGCCCTACCCCTTGAGAAGATCCAAGGTAATGTACAGAACCCCAGCCAACACCAACCGCCAAAACACCAAAAAACAAGAAAGGCGACCATCCAATACTCGGTAGAACACGCTCTTGACTGGCAATCCGCAAGGCCACAACACTGCCGACGACAATAGACAGCCCAGGACAAACAGGCTCCAAATACAGAAACAGTTTGCCAGACACAAGCGACAACCCCACAAACGGTAGTAACGTAAAACTGAGGAGGCTACGAAACGCCAGAGGTTGATCGCGGGAGAGTTCTCGCAAGCCAACAGGAAACCAAGCACTCCAAGGCATCCCAAGCAAAGGCAAGAGCGCCAGATAAAACCACACCGGTTCTCGATGGCTCCAGGACTCCACAGCCCGTCCCACCAGTTGTTCGCGCCATATCTGCCAGAGGTAAGCCCCTTGTCCCATCGCCTCCACAAGTCCGATCCAGACACCCACCAAGAGCATGATCACTGCAAAACCCGCACCCAGCCGCAGAGCACGAATGCCACGCCCCCCTTCTTCACAGGCCATCCAGATCAACGCAGGTACGATCGTGAACAGAAACGCAATCGGCCCTTTCACCATCAGCCCAAGCACCGTGAAACCCCAAAAGGCCACAAGCCACCCAGGTCGTTCTCGCCGCTGGTAGAAACACAAGAGGCTGTGCCAAGCATGAACGGATACCGCCGTGAGGAGCATGTCCATCCGCATGATGTGCCCAACGATCAAGGTGAGAAAGGAGGTCAAAAAGACCACCGTTGACCAAAAGGCAGCCCCCGTTCCCAGCAGCCGCAGGGCCACGAGGTACACACCGAGGGCAGCGGCGGCCGTACTTGCGAGCGTCACCAACCGGAAGGGAAGCTCTCCTTGCCCCACAACCCCCCCCACACCCGCCACCAGCCAGAAATAGGGGGCTGGTTTGTCGGGGTAGGGGTGTCCACCTAGGGAGGGAATCAACCAGTGGCCTTCAGTGACCATTTCACGCACCACTTCCCCGTAGCGGGCCTCGTCTTGCACCCAGAACGCACGGGGGATGGCCAGATCCAGGGTATAAAGCAAAAGAAACAGCAGTATCAACAGCCACCGACAGGGTAGCAGTCCGGTAGCAGAAGGGTAGGGGAAAGACACAGTGATCAGATCCGTGGTGGTTGTGTTTGGTGGGAGAGAAGGGGCATCATGGTGAGTTACCATTTCCTCCTCAAGGCATCTATATGCGAGAGAACATTCACAGTCGATTGATTATCCTCGGTTCCGGCCCAGCCGGGTACAGTGCAGCGATTTATGCCGCACGCGCCAATCTTCACCCGCTCTTGATCACCGGTCTCGATCAGGGGGGGCAGCTCATGAGCACCACAGAGGTGGACAACTGGCCCGGGGATGACACCGGTGTGCAAGGGCCTATCCTCATGGAACGTATGCAGCGCCATGCAGAGCGTTTCGGTACCAAGATGGTGCTTGACCAAATCCACACAGCCGACCTAAAGGGTGATCCTACCCGCGATTCAACGAGTAGTCTCCCTCTCTTTCGTTTGGTAGGCGACGATGCAACCTACACCTGCAACGCGCTGATCATCGCAACGGGAGCTTCTGCGCGTTGGCTTGGGATACCCTCCGAGCAAAAACTGCGTGGCCGAGGGGTCTCCGCTTGTGCAACCTGCGATGGTTTCTTCTATCGTGATCAGGCCGTTGCTGTGATTGGCGGGGGCAATACCGCCGTAGAAGAGGCGCTGTATTTGTCAAACATCGCATCACATGTGACGCTCGTACATCGGCGCGATCGTCTTCGATCCGAAAAGATTATGATCGACCGACTCATGGAACGGGCCGCCCTCGGCAGAATCACGCTCGAATGGAACAGCGAGGTGGATGAAATCCTCGGCGACAAGGACGGGGTCATTGGACTGCGGATCAAAAACAAAATCACCCAGAACTACAAGGATATCGCGTTACAAGGGGTATTCATTGCGATTGGACATTCTCCCAACGCTGCCCTTTTTGAGGGACAACTGATCCTACGGAATGGATATATCCAGGTGAAGGGTGGGTCGAATGGGGATGCCACGGCCACTAACATTCCGGGCGTTTTTGCAGCAGGGGATGTGACTGACGATGTCTATCGCCAGGCCATCACGTCTGCGGGATCGGGGTGTATGGCGGCTTTGGACGCAGAGCGATATCTAGAGGCAAGCGTTTAGCTGCCCATCAGAATGCTTGTACCCTTTGACAAACCCCTCCCCATGATTGGGAAGGGGCTGAGGAATTGGGTTTGGTTTTGACCTGGATTTAGAAATTACAAAAATTGCACATTTGCATAACGCCTGTTATCAAAAACGCGGTTCGTGCAAAGATTTCGGTCTGTTTGATTACTCACCACTTTCAGCAGATTGTCGCAAGGCTAAAAAGACTTCTTTAAGTGTCTGACTTACCGCAGAATCTGGCTCATTAAGTAAGAGTGTTTGGTAGGCATTCAGATATTCTACACGGGC
>CAIJYR010000255.1 GCA_903824965.1 uncultured Thiotrichales bacterium | reverse complement strand
TTCCCTGGGGAAGGGGCTGGGGGATGGGGTGTTCTGTTTTTGATCTGATCTTGATCTTGATCTGATCTTGATCTTGATCTGATCTTGATCTGGATCTTGATTTAATATTGATCTTGATTTAAATCTTGATCTTGATCTTGATCTGATCTTGATCTTGATTTAATATTGATCTTGATCTGATCTTGATCTTGATCTGATCTTGATCTAATATTGATCTTGATTTAAATCTTGATCTTGATCTTGATCTTGATCTTGATCTTGATCTTGATCTTGATCTTGATCTTGATCTTGATCTTGATCTTGATTTAATATTGATCTTGATTTAATTCAAATCGTGAATCATGAATCGTGAATGATTATTTCATGTTTTCTTATGATCATTAGAATGTTCATACATCATTCAAAAACAGCATCAAAGACAGCGGCCGCCTCTCCCCCAACCCCCTCTCCTCCGGAGAGGGGGCAGTGCAAAACCATTCTTATTCGATGGCGAGGCGCAGGTGGCTGGCTTTTTCTTGTAATGTTGTATAACGTTCATCCGTGCGTTTCTGATAATCAAACAGGCCTTCGTAGGTACGAGGGTCAGCATCATTGATAATCGTGACCCAGTACAGATAAAATTCATTCAGCACATCCCCCGCTTTGGTGCTAAAAAAAACAGCAGTTCTTTCTTTAGCAAGAAGCGGTTTTATCTGTTGAATAGCGTCATCAATGCTGCCCTTTGTGTCCTGTACTGGCGCACCGGTGAGTATACTAATCTCCCCAATGAGTTGTAGAGTACGATATTCCTCATTGGCCGTGCAAAGGAACGTATCAAGAGAGGGACTGCTAGGACACGTAGGCGCACCAGAACACAAACCCAGCCAACCAAACATGAGCGCAAAGGGTATGGTTCGTAGCATGCTTAAATCACCTCAACGCCTGCTGTTTCTAACATCTTGGCCAGTTGTATGAGGGGTAATCCAATGAGTGCATTGGGATCTTCTCCTTCTAATCGATCGCATAGCACAATGCCCAATGCTTCCGAACGAAATGACCCGGCACACTGATAGGGTTGATCACGCTCTAGGTAGCGTTCGATTTTCTCTTCTGAAAGCGATCGAAAGGTCACGGTATAAGGCACAACCTTGATTTGTACATGATGCCTGGCAGCGTCAAACAGACACAGACCACAAAGAAATTGTACTTGCCGTCCTGAAGCGGCACGCAGTTGGGTAACAGCGCCCTTGTGATCGCCTGGTTTTCCGAGGATATGGCCATCCAATACAGCCACTTGATCGGAACCAATCACCAGTGCATTCGGATAGCGTGTGGCTACGGATCGGGCTTTGGATTCAGAAAGTCGCTGTACCAGGGCATAGGGTAATTCATCGGGCAGTGGCGTCTCGTCCACCTCCGGTGCCACACAGTCAAAGGGCAATCCAAGACGGAGGAGCAACTCACGACGGAAAGGAGAGGTCGATGCTAGGATCAGTTGGGTCATGGTGGAAAATACAATAACAAGGAGAAAGGTATCAGTTGCCGATTTCTTTTCTAAACAAACCGATCGCAATCGCAACCGCCGTAGACGCATTCATATAGGCCGTATTTGCCGCGAGCATGGCTTCTGCCTATGCATATTGACCGGCATTCACGACCTTTGCAACCTGACCAGCAGCGTTGTGAAACTCGGTATGTTTGGCGACACAGTTTTTATAGCTTGCAAGCTTTGCATACTTTTCTTTTGCTTCGGTATGCAGCCACTTGCCAAGCTGACATTGGTTGTCTGCAGAGACGATTGTGACATCGAGTGTTTCCTTTCCTTGGATGGCAGCCCGCAGTTTTAGTTTCCAATCGCCATGGGATCTAATGGCAAGATCAAGATCCACGCTGTTACCCTCCTGATGTGCGTGAAGGGAGAGGCCGTGCGTACACCCACACGGCCCTTCGATACGCTATCCAATTTCGATCAACGCCTCATCGGGGACGACGTGATCTCCTTTGGACACATGAATGACCAGCACGGTACCACTAACGGGTGCATGAATCTCCGTTTCCATTTTCATGGCTTCCGTGACGAGGACGGGGGTACCGGCTTTGACTTCTTGACCCACTTGCACCAGCACCTCGATGAGGGTACTCGGCATAGAAGTTGTTACATGGCCAGGCTTCGTCGCTTTGGGTCTTCCCTGAGGGCTGTGGCCCGATTCCACAGTGTCGCCGATCGTTTCGACCAATACCTCTTCTGGCATGCCGTCCAAGGTCACGTAAAAAGGACGCTGCCCCTTTGCCTGATGACCTGCACCCGTGACTTTAATATGGTACGTTTCACCGTGTAAGGTCACGCGAAAGTCTACAGGTGCCTCCGATGGGACTTCCGAAGGCGGGCTGTTTTTCCGTGGCATTGGCTCCAGTAATTCTGGTTGAAGTTTCTCCGCATTGCGATCCTCCAGGAACTTGCGGCCCACTTCAGGAAACATTGCGTAGGACAAAACATCCTCCTCGCTATGGGCAGTGCCTTCGATTTGGGATCGCAGGTTCTCCATCTCGGCCAATAGCAAATCCGCTGGACGGCATTCGATGACCGGTTCGTTGCCAATGGCTTGCTGGCGCACCGATGCGTTGACCAACCCAGGCGCAGACCCATATTTTCCCTGTAGGTACAGTTTCACTTCGTTGGTAATATTTTTGTAGCGTGTGCCCGTCAAGACATTGAACAATGCTTGAGCACCGACGATCTGAGAGGTGGGCGTGACAAGCGGCGGAAACCCCAAATCCTGACGTACTCGTGGAATTTCGGCTAGGACTTCGTTGATCCGATCTAATGCACCCTGCTCTCGCAGTTGGTTGGAAAGGTTGGAGATCATCCCCCCGGGCACTTGTGTCACCTGTACGCGGGTATCGAGGCCGGTAAACTCGCTCTCGAATTGGCGGTATTTTTTACGTACCGCATAAAAATAAAACCCAATCTCTTGCAGCAATGCCAAATCCAACCCCGTATCCCATTGTGTGTCGCGGAAAGCGGCCACGATACTTTCGGTAGCCGGATGGGAAGCACCATCGCTGAGTGCTGAAATGGCGGTATCGACGTGGTAGCAACCGCGTTCGGCTGCCAGAAACTGGCAGATCGCAGACAAACCAGAGGTGGCGTGTGAATGCAGTGCAATGGGTACCCGAACCGCTGCTGCGAGTGCTGGCATCAAGGTGCAGGTTACGGCGGGTGTCAGCAGACCAGCCATATCTTTGACGGCAATGGAATCGCAGCCCATGTCCTCCAGTTCTTTGGCCATAGCCACAAAGCCTTCTATCGTATGCACCGGACTCGTGGTATACGAAATGGCCCCTTGTGCGTGGCGACCTGTAGCCTTGACTGCTTCGATGGACACTCGCAGGTTCCGAACATCGTTCAGCGCGTCAAAAATGCGAAAGACATCCATCCCATTGTTTGCGGCACGGCTGACAAAAGCCCGCACAACATCATCGGAATAATGGCGATAGCCCAGCAGATTCTGGCCACGCAACAACATTTGCAAGCGAGTATTGGGCAGTGCTCTGCGTAGCTTTCGCAACCGCTCCCAAGGATCTTCTTTTAGGAATCGTAAGCATGCATCAAAAGTTGCGCCCCCCCAGACCTCCAACGACCAAAAACCGACTTGGTCGAGTTTCGGACAAATGGGGAGCATGTCTTCCGTACGCATGCGTGTTGCGATTTTGGACTGGTGTGCGTCACGGAGGGTCGTATCGGTGATTAAAACACGTGGCATGGGGAACCCTTTCAATCATTATTGTAAAGAGAGGCTTGCAAAATCATCGAGTCGCGTACCCAAGGTGGGCGACGATCGCGGCAGCGATGGCGGTTGCCGTGTTGGCCGGATTGCGTCGGGTTGTGTAGCGTACCAGTTCGGGATGGTTTTCTACGAAACTCGTATCGAACTGTCCACTTTGGAATTCTTCGTTTTTTAGGATCTCATGGTAGTACGGGAGTGTTGTTTTAACACCGTCCACGCCCATGTCGACGAGGGCACGACGACCGCGTGCAAGCACATCATCCCAGGACAATGCCCAGACGATCAGTTTTACGGCCAGGGAGTCATAATACGGTGGTATCTCATACCCGCTATAGATGGCGGCATCGGTGCGCACGCCAGGGCCGCCTGGTGCCAGATAGCGAGTGATGCGTCCGAAGCTTGGCAAGAAATCGTTGGCCGGATCTTCTACGTTGATGCGAAATTGCATGGCATAACCACGCAGGGCCACGTCTTCTTGGCGGTAGCGCAGTGGACGACCGGCTGTGATTCGGATCTGCTCTTGCACGATATCAATGCCTGTGATGGTCTCGGTGATGGTGTGTTCGACCTGGAGGCGCGTATTCATTTCCATGAAATAAAATTTGCTTTCGTCGTCCATCAAAAATTCGATGGTGCCTGCATTGGTGTAGCCAACGGCTTGTGCCGCACGTACACCCAAGTCTCCCAAATACTGGCGCTGGGTAGCTGTCAGTTGGGGTGAGGGGGCAATTTCAATGAGTTTCTGGTGACGACGTTGGATGGAACAATCTCGCTCGAAGAGGTGAATAACGTTGCCATGATGGTCGGCAAGCACCTGCACTTCGATGTGGCGGGGATGGACGATACACTTTTCCATGAATACATCTGCGCTCCCAAAAGCTTTGGTGGCCTCGGAAAGAACGCGTTGGTAGGCGTTGCGCAGTTCGGTTTCGGAGTTGCAGCGACGAATGCCGCGCCCTCCCCCACCGGACGTGGCTTTGAGCATCACAGGGTAGCCAAACTCCTCTGCCTTGATCAGGGCTTCGTCTAGGTTTCTGAGATTGTGATCGGTACCTGGGATGATGGGGATTCCAGCAGCGGCCATGGCGTGACGTGCTGCCGTTTTGTCCCCCATGCGCTGGATGACATCGGGGGTTGGCCCGATGAAGCGCACACCGCGACAGGCGCAGGTTCTAGCAAGAATCGGATTTTCCGAGAGAAAGCCATACCCTGGGTGAATGGCATCACAATCGGTAGAGACCGCCAGATCGACGATACGGTGTGCGTTGAGGTAGCCTGCCACGGGGTCGGGGCCGATGTTGTGGGCCTCGTCCGCTTTTTTAACGTGCAGTGCGTGGCGGTCAGAATCGGTGTAGATAGCCACCGACGTGATACCCATCTCTGCACAGGCGCGGGCAATGCGCACCGCGATCTCACCACGATTGGCAATGAGTATCTTTTTGATAGGTAGGCTCATCAGTGTCTCCGAGAAACCCCGCTCTAAGGCGCGGGGAGGAAAGAAGGCAGTTTTGGATAACCGTCAGTGTTCAGGTGCCGATCTTTCCCGGCTGTTAGGGCTTACGGGCCTAGTGACGCACACCTCTCAGTATTGATCGATGTGGCTCCCCTCGCCAAGGTTGCAACGCAGCGTATTGCAACAGACCGTTTCGTGCGTACCCGGCGCCTGTCTGTAGCTCTGCTGCTTTCAGAGCCTGGCGTTGAGGAAGCGCCCGGGGCAAGGCTTGTGTACTTCGTTGCAACATAGCCACGATGTTCTGTGGTTTAGGCTGTTCAAACACTGGCTTGCCTTCACAAGCCCCTGCCTTAAAGGTGCGGGGGTGGTTGACGGCAACGGGCAAGGCATTCGGAACGGCACTCGAACCTCGACTACCAGAACGTTCAAGAGGTGCCGATGCACAACGCAAAGAATCACACCGTATTATAACGGATGAGTGCCTTTTTTTCTGTGCACGGTTTGGCTTTTGATGAAACTTCCTTCGCGTGGCCATTGCGGGGTGGTGGTGGTGGTGGTGGTGGTGGTGGGTGGGGTGGTGGGTGGGGTGGTGGGTGGGGTGGTACCGCAAGGTGTCCCGCCAGACTCGCTCATAAACCTTTTATAAAGAATGACTATTGACGTTGGTTTAATCCTTGTGGTTGCGTTATACTGAAAATTGCTTTTACCCTCTGCTCTCATAGGTTCATCGTATGCCTATTTCCCTCCCCCGATGCCTGGTGTGGCTGTTGTTGGTTGCCTTTCATGGCTCGGCTTGCGCCGCTTTGGGAAGTGACATCGACTCCGTAAAAACCGACCATGTGTTCATGAAAGCCGCCATCCCTATCCAGAAAGCCACACATCCTGGATACACTGTGCATGAGATTCAGTCACCGGATCGAATTACGGTGCGTGAGTACGTGTCCCAGAATGGAAAGGTTTTTGCGGTGGCCTGGGAGGGTATGCATATCCCTGATTTGCAGCAAATGCTCGGGACGTATTTTCAACAATATGTAGCGGCTGCGCAGGAAGCCAGAAGCGCCATGAAGGGTCGGCGTCCGTTGGATCTTCAGAAACCCGGACTGATGGTACAAACCGGCGGGCACAGTCAATCGTTTTGGGGAAGAGCGATCGCAAGCGATTGGGCGCCTTTGGGTGTTGACCTTGAACAAATTCGATAGGGTGGTGTAGGGATGGGTAGGCGACTCTTTGGTGTGGCTGTGATCATGGCCAGTCTAGCCGGGTGTGGTGGCGGTGGCGGTGCTGGCACTGGCGGCGGTGCTAGCAGCGGTGTCACTACACCGATGGTGAATGTGCATACCATCACGGTCAATGGTGGCCCGGCTCCTCCCTATCCCAATGGTGTATTCACCAGCGTGGATATTTGCGAACCAGGCACGGCGATTTGTCAGACGGTCAGTGGTATTTTGGTCGATACTGGATCGATTGGTCTGAGGGTTTTGGCATCTGCAATTACCAACATCACGTTAGCGCCGCTCTTGGATGCGCAGGGCAATACGATAGAGAATTGTGCTGCTTTTGTGGACAATTCTTTTTTATGGGGGTCGGTGGCCAAGGCCGATCTGAAGTTCGGCGGTGAAACCGCATCGGCAGCCGTGATCCAAGTGGTGAGCAGTAGCAGTACGAACATACCCACTGGATGCGCTGGCAGTGGGATGACTCTGCAAAACACGCCCGCATTGTTGGGCGCGAACGGCATCTTGGGCATTGGACAAGAACCAACGGATTGCACCTATCCAGGTCTAAAGAACTACTGCGATGGTAGCATCAACAAGGTACCCAATGCATCGTATTGGGCATGTCAAAATGGTGTATGTACCACCAATGCCTCTGCTGCTGTCGTACCAGCCAGTCAACAGGTGGTGAATCCGGTCATTCTTTTTCCTACGGACAACAATGGCGTTATTGTCACCTTTCCGTCGGTAGTGGGTACAGAGAACACGGTTAATGGTACGATCACTTTCGGCATCGGGACACAGACGAACAACGCCCTCGGAAGCGCACAAATAGTGCAGCTTGATTCAAACGGTAATTTTAGCACGACTCTCCAAGGTCAGGTACTCGCGGGAAGTTTTCTTGACAGCGGAACCAATGCGTTTGCCTTTCCCTCCAGTATTGCGGTTTGTCAGGGTGTTCCCTACTACTGCCCTGGTTCTGTACAGAATTGGCAGGCCATCACGAATGGCGTGACGGTTTCTTTTAGCATTGATAATGCGGATACGCTGTTTCAGCAAAACCAGAATGCTTCTGTATTTAGCACCCTTGGTGCGCCAGGGTCGGCGGGTTCTTTTGATTTTGGATTGCCTTTTTTCTATGGGCGTAGCGTTTTTAGCAGCATTGATGGGCAAACGGTAACGGGGGTTGCGACGAGTTCTCCGTGGGTTGCCTATTAGCCTCTCGATTGCGCCCTTTCCGAAGGAGAGGGTGTTGTGGGAGGCGGCCGCTATTTTTTATGCTGTTAAACGCAGCCCAATCCACTCCACCGCTCCTGTGCGGGGTAAAAGATTTTCCTTACAATGCAGGTGACGAATCATGCGCTATCTCGTGGCTGTCTTAGCGGCTCTCCTGGGCATCGGGTCTATTATTGTCTTTACGGTCTTTATCTATACTGGCCCCTTCCATCTAGTTGTCTTGCCACTCAATGCTATAGAACCATTGTTGTTTGATGCGTTTCTTGCGGTTCTGTTCTGCCTTCAGCACAGCCTCATGGTTCGTCCCTGGTTCAAACAGAAAGCATTGACAACCATGCCTGCCGCTTATTTCGGCGCACTATTCTCTATTGTTTCTGGCGTGGTATTGCTGCTGCTGATGGCCTTGTGGCAGGAATCTACGGTGGTCATTGCGTCTATCACGGGAGGATGGCGCTGGGTGTTGCGGGGTCTGTTCTTCTTGGTGTTGTTGCTACAAGCGTGGGCGCTCTGGTCGCTCAAATCCGCCGATCTGTTTGGTATCGAGGCGCTGGTCAAACCCGCAAGAGCGCGATCCGACGTGATCTTGGCGACAGGAGCGTATCAATGGGTACGCCACCCAATATACTCCACCACCCTTTTGCTCCTCTGGCTTTATCCTGACATCACCGCCGACCGATTGCTGCTGAACCTTTTGCTTTCGGTCTGGATCATCATTGGTGCCCACTACGAAGAACGAGACCTGGTAAGAGCACATGGGTATCAGTACAGAGAATACCAGCGTGCTGTACCGATGCTGGTTCCAAGAATAAAACGCTTTTGACTTTAGAGTAAACCCCTTCCCCTCCAGGGGGAAGGGGCTGGGGGATAGGGTGGTTTGAATCTTGAATCTTGAATCTAAAAACAAGTCAAACCCTGAAGATTACCTCTTCCTGCCACCCCTATCCTGGAAGGAGAGGGGCAAACTGAAAGTCTTCAGTAAGGGGTTTCAGCGAGCGAGGCGTCTATAGGCAATCCGATGGGGTTGGTCGGCATCCGTACCGAATCGGCGATGACGATCTGCTTCGTAGTCACTGAAATTGCCTTCGAACCACGTCAATTTGCTGTCGCCCTCAAAGGCCAGCGTGTGGGTCGTGACGCGATCTAGGAACCATCGGTCATGCGAAATGACCAAGACAGAACCCGCGAAATCCAAAATAGCTTCTTCGAGGGCGCGGAGCGTTTCCACGTCGAGGTCATTGGTCGGTTCATCTAAGAGCAACACGTTGCCGCCACTCTTGATGAGTTTTGCAAGGTGCAGACGATTGCGCTCACCACCCGACAGATCACGCACTAGTTTTTGTTGATCCGCACCCTTAAAATTAAAGCGTCCAATGTAGGCGCGGGACGGGACTTCGTATTTGCCGACGGTAATCATATCCAATCCATCGGAAATTTCTTGCCAGACCGTCTTGGAGCCATCGAGTGCATCGCGGCTCTGATCCACATAGGCGAGTTGCACCGTTTCCCCTACGCGCAACGTGCCCGCATCGGGCTGCTCCTGGCCCACCAGCATCCGAAACAGGGTGGTCTTACCCGCACCGTTTGGGCCAATGATGCCCACAATCGCCCCAGGAGGAACACGGAACGTGGCGCTGTCGATAAGCGTTTTGTCTTCAAAACTTTTACACAATCCATTGGCTTCAATGACTAGATCACCCAATCTCGGCCCCGGGGGAATGTAGATTTCTTTGGTTTCAACACGCTGCTGGTATTCTTGGGACGACAATTCGTTGAATCGTGCAAGACGTGCTTTGCTTTTGGCTTGACGTCCTTTCGGATTGGTGCGTACCCACGCCAATTCTGCCTTGATCGCACGCTGACGGGCGCTCTCTTGTTTTTCCTCTGTCTCTAGGCGCTTTTCTTTTTGATCCAACCAAGAAGAATAATTACCCTGCCAAGGAATGCCTTGGCCTCGATCCAGTTCCAGAATCCAGCCAGCCACGTTGTCCAGAAAGTAGCGATCGTGGGTCACAGCAATGACGGTGCTTGGATATTCTTGCAAGAAACGCTCTAACCAGGCCACACTTTCGGCATCCAAATGGTTGGTGGGTTCATCGAGCAACAACATGTCTGGTGCCGAGAGCAACAACCGACACAAGGCAACACGCCGCCGTTCGCCACCGGAGAGTTTGGTAACGTTGGCTTCCCAGGGAGGAAGGCGCAGGGCATCGGCGGCCACTTCGAGTTTACGCGGAAGATCCCAAGCAGAAACGGCATCAATGGCATCTTGGATTTCTCCCTGTTCTGCGAGGAGTTTGTCCATATCTGCGTTCGGATCCTCGAAGGCCGCACTGATCGCGTCAAAGCGATCCAGGAGATTCTTGATGTCGGCAACGCCTGCTTCGACATTGCCGCGTACATCCAGGTTTGGATCGAGTTGCGGTTCTTGTGGAAGATAGCCAATGCGAATCCCAGGCTGTGGACGGGCTTCGCCTTGGATGTTCGTGTCGATGCCCGCCATGATGCGCAGCAACGTGGATTTTCCGGCACCATTCAGACCCAGAACGCCGATCTTGGCACCTGGAAAAAAAGACAGTGAAATATTTTTCAAGATTTCACGATGGGGCGGGACTACTTTGCCCACCCGATTCATGGTGTAAATATATTGGGCCATCAAGGTTCTTCCGCCCCACGTCGGTTTGTCCGGCGTGCAGCATGGTGAGAGGAGGTCATTACCATCCTAGAAAGATTCTAGGTCATCAAGCTCCCGACGCAACTGTCGCCATTCCTGATATTCCTCCACGGAGCGCCAACGCCCCTGCCTACGCGGAGAAGCGGCTTGTCGGGGCAAACCGGTACCCTCCGGTTCTATTGGCTTTGCTGTCCAGCTTTCACCGAGTTCTTCAGAATCCGGTACTTCCATATCATTTTTTCTCGCTGGAGAGGTTTGCCGTATCACCATACCAATACGTTCTCCTGCGAGAGGGAAACGGGTATGGGCGTGCTGGATTGTAGCGACCCATCCGGCAGGAGGATCCTGCAATTTAGGTCGGAGGCTTATATACGATGGTTTTATGCCGTTGGCAAGGGCTTTCGAGAGATACCTGCAAACGTTTTTTATTTTTTTGCGTAGCGCATGATTCGACGACGTTTCTCTATTTGCCGATCAGAAAGAGGGTTGACACGGCCCGCATACGGGTTGGTATTACCCCTGAATTCCACCACAAGGGGTGTCCCTACGAGGTTTAGTGCAGTACGATACGCCTTGGCCAGGTAGCGACGATAGCTTTCTGGCACTGCATCGACTTGGTTTCCGTGGATAATAATGCGCGGGGGATTGTGTCCGCCTTGGTGCGCGAAACGTAGTTTAATGCGCCGCCCATGGGCCAAGGGCGGTTGGTTGGTTGCGATGGCGTCTTGTAGTACACGGGTCGCGACGGGGGTTGGGATCTGACACGTCACGGAGGCGTGCACTTCCCCAACGGTTGCGAGCAATTCTGAGAGTCCGGTACCGTTCTTTGCGGAAATATACCGGAAGGGAACGAAACTTAAAAAGGGAAGTTTGCGCTCGATCTCCGATTTTACTGCGGATCGGGTTTGTGCATCCAGTCCGTCACACTTGTTCACTGCGACGACCAAGCCCCTGCCCGCTTCGAGGACATGCCCCACAAGGTGCGTGTCCTGATCGCTGATGCCATGTTGCGCATCCACCACCAGGATCACCACATGCGCTGTGTCAATCGCCTGCAACGTTTTCAGCACACTAAACTTTTCGATGGGTTCCGTGACCAAACGGCGGCGCCGTATCCCTGCCGTATCGATCAGCGTGTAGGTGTGTCCATTCGTCACGAAGGGGATGTGAATGCTGTCTCGCGTCGTTCCCGGCTGATCGGAGGTCAGTACCCGATCTTCTCCCACCAGGCGATTGACCAGCGTGGATTTGCCCACATTGGGTCGTCCCACGACCGCGACCCAGGGTTCTGGACGTTCCTCGGAGGGCTGTTCTGTCGGGTCTATGAGTTCGGGTTGTGTGGCAAGCACTTTTTCTAGCAAGCCCCGAATACCCTGGTTGTGAAGCGCAGAAATGGCTGTCGGATCGGCGATCCCGAGCTTGCCAAAATCAGCCGCTGCGATACCCGATCCCAAACCCTCCGCTTTGTTGACCACGAGAAAGGTGGGTTTCCGCAAGCGTCGTAGGTATTCTGCAACGTCTTCGTCGGCTGGTGTCAGCCCCGCTTTGGCGTCCACCAAAAAGAGCACTGCGTCTGCCTCCGAGACCGCACGCGCTGCCGAGTCAGTCATAAGCTGTAAAAGGCCCGTTCGTTCGCCGGTGAAACCACCAGTATCCACGACGCGGTAAGGACGTGTTCCCACACGGCCAACCCCGTATTGTCGATCGCGGGTTACGCCTGGAAAATCAGCAACCAGTGCATCCCGACTGCGCGTCAAGACGTTAAACAGGGTGGATTTACCGACATTCGGCGGGCCCACGATCGCGAGGATTGGCAGTACGGACATGCTTTTTTCATCCAAAAGGAAAGCGCCGCCGCCACGGAGGGACGGGGCACAAGGTTCGTGGGTTGAGGTGGGCCATGCAGCGCACCAGCGATCCACGCCCGGGAATCACCCCATGGGGGTTCAGTTCTCTCAGAGGGTATACCACAAAAGCCCGTTGGTACATCCCAGGGTGCGGCAAAAGCAGTGTACGCCGTTGTAGGCGCAGATGCCCGTACAACAACAGATCCAGATCGAGGGTACGCGGCCCCCACACGCCTTTTCGCACCCGCTGGTGGCGATGCTCCAGTTGGTGCAGGAGGCGCAGTAGGGTACCCGGTGGCAGTCCGGTCTCCAGGGCTGCCACGGCATTCACATACTCCGGCTGCTGACCCGTGTGTTCCAGAACCATCGCGGGGTTACGGTAGAGTCGTGAATGGCGCACCAAACGGCTCCCTGGCAGGTGACTGAGTTCCACGAGCGCACGCCGTACCTGCTGAACAGGGCCCGCCAGGTTGCTTCCAAGACCGATGTAGGTACGTACCCGCATCTACTTGCCTCGCGGCGCGGGTTTGTGCCGTGCGAGTTTGTAGCGTCGGCGGCGGGGATTGCCCTGTGTGGTTGCTACCGATTCGACGGCTGCTTCCGATACTACCGCTTCTGGGTCTAGTGTTTCTGGTACCTCGATCAAGCCTTTTTCTGCTTGGAGGTGCGTCCAATAGGACGCGAGATCCTCCACATCTTCACCACTTGCAGCACGCAGCAGTAAGAAATCGTAGGCTGCACGAAACCGAGGGTGTCCGATCAAGTGTGTCTGTCGTTTCCCCTTGATTTGGGCCAGCCGTCCCTGCATAGACCAAATCTCACGGATCTGCAACGCATAACGCCGTGGAATGGCTACCCGAGTGTTTTGTTCCTGCAACACGCGATCGGCTGCGAGCGGCAGTGCTTCCCGTATGGGCACTTTGAGCTGCTGCAGTACGTCTTGGCGTACCGGTTCCCACAACAAGGCTGCAAACAAAAACGAAGGGGTCACAGGCTTGGAGGCCAAGACCCGTTCGTCCGTGTTGGACAAGGCACGCCGCAGAATGGCGAGCGCAAAGCCCTCTTTTTCGTATACCAAGGCCGATTCGGTTTGTGGAAAAAGCTCCGCGAACAGACCGTGGTGACGCAACAGCGTGAAGGTTTGGCATCCGTTCCCAGTCATGAGAAGTTTTAACACCTCATCGAACAAACGAGCGGCGGGCACCTCACGCAACAGGTGGTGCTGTTGTGCGATGGGGGCTTCTGTATCGGGGTCGATTCGGAAGCTGAGTTTTGCAGCGAAACGCACTGCCCGCAACATCCGTACCGGATCTTCGCGATAGCGGCTATAGGGATCACCCACGAGGCGCAGCACGCCCGCACGCAAGTCTGCAAGACCCATCCCAAAGTCTAGTACCGAAAAATCACGCGGGTTGTAATACAAGGCGTTCACGGTAAAGTCACGACGCCACGCATCTTGCTCCAGGGTACCATACACATTGTCGCGTAAGATGCGCCCATCATCCATCACGCCTTCTTCGCCATGTCCGGCTTGGTCGTGGGAGGCGCGAAACGTTGCAACCTCTACGATTTCGTTGCCAAAATGGATGTGGGCAAGCAAGAAACGCCGTCCCACCAGGCGACAGTTGCGAAAAATTTCACGAACTTTTTCTGGCCGTGCATTGGTGGCCACATCAAAGTCCTTCGGATCGCGCCCAAGGAGCAGGTCACGCACCCCCCCACCCACAAGGTAGGCATCGTATCCTGCATCCAATAAGCGATAGAGCACCCGCAAGGCCGCTTCGCTGATGGATTTTCGGGAGACCGTGTGCTCCGGACGTGGAATCACAGTTGGTTGACGAATAGCGAATCTTCTCCTAGGTCAACACGAAAGAACAGCGGGCGCGAAGGCGTCCCGCAGGCTTGAGCAACGACAAAATCTACGATACAATAATGACGCGTCGAAGTCACCAGACAGACCAACCGCTCCCTTCGTCTAGAGGCCTAGGACGCCGCCCTCTCACGGCGGTAACGGGGGTTCGAATCCCCCAGGGAGCGCCAACTGCATTACCCCCTGAAATACCCCCTGAATCATCCCCCTAATCATCCATTGAATCACTAGGGCGCACGCGATGGAAATGGAATGGGAATCGGTCATCGGACTTGAGATCCACGCTCAACTTTCCACCCACAGTAAGCTCTTTTCTGGTGCATCGACGGCCTTTGGTGCGCCCCCCAACACCAAAGCCTGTGCGGTAGACCTTGCGTTGCCGGGGGTCTTGCCAGTCTTCAACGAGCAAGCGGCACGTATGGCTGTTCAGTTTGGTTTGGCCATCTCGGCGGAGATCGCGCCCCGATCGGTTTTTGCCCGCAAAAATTATTTCTATCCCGACCTACCCAAAGGGTACCAGATCAGCCAGTACGAGTTGCCCACTGTAGGCAGGGGTCGTTTGGCGATTGTACTGGAGGACGGGAGCACCAAAATCGTTGGCATCACCCGCGCCCACCTAGAAGAGGATGCCGGAAAATCATTGCACGAGGCTTTTCACGCCCTTTCTGGCATTGACCTCAACCGTGCGGGCACCCCTCTCTTGGAGATTGTGTCGGAGCCGGACTTGCGTTCTGCGCGAGAAGCCGTAGCGTACATGAAAAAGATACACACGTTGGTACGCTATTTGGGCATTTGTGATGGCAACATGCAAGAGGGCAGTTTGCGGTGTGATGCCAATGTTTCGGTGCGTCGTGTTGGGGACGCTCGGTTGGGCACCCGTGCTGAGATCAAAAATCTCAACTCGTTCCGGTTTATTGAGCGTGCCATTGATTATGAAATCGAGCGCCAGATCGACCTTCTAGAGAGTGGTGGTGTGGTTCGGCAAGAAACGCGCCTCTACGACCCCGATCGCCACGAAACCCGCCCACTCCGAAGCAAAGAAGAAGCCAACGATTACCGTTATTTCCCAGACCCCGATTTGTTGCCACTCGTGTTGGATGAGGCGTTTTTGCGTGCGGTGCGTCGTGATCTTCCTGAGCTGCCCGATGAGAAACATGCTCGCTTCCAGCGAGAATATGGCCTTTCTGCCTACGATGCGACGGTGCTCACGGCCACCCGTGAAATGGCAGATTTCTTCGAAAGTACGCTACAGTGTGCGAAGAGCGACCCAAAGACCGTCGCCAACTGGGTCATGGGTGACTTTTCTGCGGCCTTGAACAAGTCGGGTGTTGAACTCGATGCAAGTCCTGTGACGCCTGCCCTACTGGGTGGAATGATCCAGCGTATCACCGATGGCACCATCACGGGCAAAATGGCCAAAGAGGTTTTTGAGGCTATGTGGTCTGGAGAAGGCGATGCAGATGCCATCATTGAAAAGCGATCGTTACGCCAAATGAGCGACTCGTCGGCCCTTGAAGCCGTGATCGATCGGGTGATGACCGATAATCCTGCGCAGGTTACACAATACCGTGCTGGCAAAGACAAGCTTTTCGGGTTTTTCGTAGGACAGGTCATGAAGGCCACCAGCGGCCAGGCAAATCCTGCGCAACTGAACGAATTGTTGCGGCGCAAATTGACTGGAGAAAAATAACATGGATATTCTGTTCTAATCAATAGAGCTGTTTGAAAATTAAGAAGATACCCCTCATACTCCGTATTAACTTCGAGCACTAAAAGCCAATGAAAGCTATTTCTCTTTTTTCTGGTGCTGGTGGTATGGATATCGGAATCCGTCAAGCTGGATTCGAGGTGCTTTCTGATATAGAAATTGATGAACACTGTATTTCCACACTGCGTGCTGCTGCTAATCGTGAACAAATAAACACCAAGATTATTCATGCTGATATAAAAAAGATAAACCCAAACGATTTGATGTCCGATTTGAAGATAGAAAGTAAAGAATTAGATTTATTGTTTGGCGGCCCCCCCTGTCAGTCGTTTTCATTAGCAGGAAAGCAACTTGGTTTATGTGATGTGCGTGGCCCACTCCTATTTGAGATTGTTAGATTCGCAGCTATCATTCAACCTAAAGTTATCTTGTTAGAGCAAGTTAAGGGATTGCTCTCATCAAAAGGTGAGAATAACAATCGTGGCGAGGTATTTGAAAAATTTCTGACAATGCTAGAAGATATTGGATATACGCCGAAATGGCGGGTTGTCATAGCTGCTGATTTTGGTATTCCTCAACTCAGAGAACGGTTATTTGTTGTTGCAACACGCGGTCGGAATGGATTTTATTTCCCTGGAAGAACACACGCACCAATTGAGGAGTGTGGTGGCTTGTTTTCTTTTGCACCTTATGTAGGCAGTGGAATTGCGTTAAATGGTTTAGGTGAACCTGCTCCAAAGATACGTGGTCAGACAATTTATGACAGAGAAGATAGTCACGTTGATGTCACACCAGAACGTGATAGAGAAAGGATTGCCAAAGTACCGGAAGGTTCCTATCTGGCAGCACAAGTGCATCTCGGCGAGGAACTACGTAGAGGATTATCACCAAAGGATACTACTAAATACCTACGTCTCCATCGGAACCGCCCATCAAACACATTAAGATGCGGCGAGATTTTCTATCATCCGACGGAGAACCGCTATCTCACTCCAAGAGAGTACATGAGAATACACGGGTATCCAGATAATTATTACCTAAAGGGGCCAATTCGATCGAGAACTGGCACCGTACGGAATCTAGATCAACATCGGCAGATAGCAAACTCTGTTCCTCCTCCATTGGCTAGGATTCTAGGGACGCAGATAGCGGACTACTTAGATGAGTAAAATTTATGAATTATTCGGGTTCCGCCTTGATACGTGGGGATCACTAGCGTACGCAAACTGTAGAATGGCATGGTGTCCATTTATGAACGCAGAGTGTGATGGTGGTGGCAACCGTTACCTCTCTGGTATTGATTTACAAACACATCCAGAATTAGCAAAGATTTTTCCTGGCAAGAAACTTGTTCAGGCAGGCATATGCTCTTTGCGCGTGCGCGATGGTGAGCAACCTTGGATTGTTTGTCCTAGGAGGCTCCTCTCGCTTAGAGAAAGCTCTTCTCGATCAAATTATCAAAATCATGTAAGGCAACAACTCTCAAAGTACATGAACCTTCACCAAGAGGGCCACTACCGTGTTTGGTCTGAGGTGAAAATGAAAGTTGGAACGACCACTGATGATGATCAGGAAAAATCTTTTGATTACACTTTCGATTATGTTATCTCTGGTTCAAAAAGAATATTAGTTGCTGATGTTGCGAAAATAATTAACCGAAGTCAGAAAACCACCCAGAAGATAGCAGAAGAAAATGGATTTACGCTTGCGAGAAGAGGTGAGCTATGGATTGAGGATTTTCCGTCAGATCCCGTTATTATCGTTGAGATAATGACATCAAGCACATCGGGTGGTGACAAGAAAAAGAGAACACAGATTGGAATGGCCTTTGAGGACGCTATTCTCGATCCAAAAAATCATAACGGCCCAGGAATTAACTATCGCCAAGTATGGGCTAGAATGGTTAGCCAGCTCATAGTCAAATCGCAAGTTGGAATGTCTTGGCATGGCAAAACAATATGGTTAATTCAAGACGTGCTTGCTCATTACATATCAGCCAGTACCGCGCTTAATCTCTCGAAATATCTAGCTCAACGAACTGGCGAGGTCAATATTCTTGCAGTTGGTTACGGTGATAAAGCCAACAGTAAGTCAATCCTCGATAAGGTTGTTTCTTTAGAAGATTCTAGTTTCTACGCGGGCCCGATTACTGCCGGAGCAAGTCAAGATACAGAACATGGTGGTTTCATTGAGATAGTGAAAATCGGCGCACCTCCGCCAAAGGAACATCTATGGCGATCTTTATTTCTAAAATCGCCGTGCGCCACATTTTCAGATAACATCGGAACGGATCACAGCAACTAAGAAAGAATCCGCGAGAGGGTTGGTTAGATCGATTACAGAACTTTTTCATTAGGTTTGTTTGCATAACTTGCAATCCACACTGAATTGATGTGATTCGCATCAAAACACTGCACAGCATTTTTGGTGAAATCTGCAATCGCATCCTACAATCCAGTACTTCAATGACAAGTCAATAAGAATACAGTCAAAACCAGCCTCCACCCCTCCCTGCCACCCCTCCCCTCACGGGGAGGGGCTATGTCTAAAGTCAAATGCCTACTACAAGCCTGCACAATCAAACGGTACTGGTCACGGGTGGAACCGGATCTTTCGGTCAACAGTTTGTGCGCACGCTGTTGGCACGACACAACCCGCGTCGGGTCATTGTTTTTTCACGCGATGAACTGAAGCAACACGACCTGCGTACCCAACTGCCCGACCCACGGTTGCAATTTTTCCTCGGAGATATCCGCGATCGGGATCGTCTCTACCGTGCTTTTCAAGCGGGTGTGGATGTCGTTGTCCATGCAGCGGCCCTCAAACAAGTCCCTGCTTGCGAATACAACCCCTTTGAGGCCGTTAAAACCAACATCTTGGGGGCGCAAAACATCATCGATGCCGCCATTGACTGCCGCGTGTCCAAAGTCCTTGCCCTTTCGACCGACAAAGCAGTCAGCCCCGCCAATCTCTACGGTGCAACCAAACTGTGTATGGAAAAGCTGTTCGTACACGGCAACAGCTATGCGGGGGGACGTACCACGGCGTTTGCCTGTGTGCGCTATGGCAATGTGGTGGGCAGTCGAGGCAGCGTTATCCCGCTCTTCCTGGGGCAGCGCGAAACGGGGCGCGTAACCGTCACTGATGCCCGTATGACGCGGTTTTGGATTACCTTGGAGCAAGGGGTTGAGTTTGTGATCGGCTGTATTGCCCAAATGCGCCGAGGAGAGGTGTTCGTGCCGCGTATTCCCAGCATGAACATTCTTGATCTTGTGGCGGCCGTGGCACCCCATTGTACCGTTGAGCATACGGGAATCCGGCCAGGTGAAAAACTCCACGAAACGCTCATCTCGGTTGACGAGGCACGTCATACACGATCCTTCGAGGATCGATTCATCATCCATCCCGAATCGCCCTCTTGGGATCGTAGAGGGGAACCGTTGGGCACGCCGCTGCCCGAAGGGTTCCACTACAGCAGCGACACCAACGACCAGTGGCTCACCACAGAAGAGCTACAAACGATGATCCGCCGATTCCACAATGGTTCTGCGTAGCAGTTCTCTCAGTGCCTCACTGAGGGGGCGGTTGTTCCTATCGGTCACAAAAAAGATATCGTCCGCCTTGGCACCCACGGTATCGATCTTGGCGTTCTGGACACGCACCTCGCAGGCGAGCAAGGCTTGGCCGATTTTGGCCAGAAGCCCTGGGCGGTCTTGACTCACCACTTCCATGATCGTGCGCTGGTTGCGCTCGTCGGGTGTGTAATACACTTCGGTTTGGATCGGAAAATGTTTCAGACGCAACTTCGAACGTCGGTTGGAGGAGACCGTCGCTGGAAAGGGTTGTGAAAGTTGGGTATGTACGATGCTTCGGATTTCGTCGATGCGGGTGGTGGAGTGGATCGGTTGAAAATCTTCTTCAAGAACGATGTAGCTATCGAGGGTGTATCCGTGGCGGCTGGTGATGATGCGTGCATCCATGATGGTCAGTTGTAGTTGATCGAGGGTGCTTGTTACCTGTGCAAAGAGTCCATCTCGGTCGTAGGTGTGCACGAATACTTCGGTACCCCCACGGCGGGTGCGCTGGCGAACCAGCACCAAGGGCAAGGGGCCATTTCGATGGTTGATGATGGCTTGGGTGTTCGCCACGATTTCGTCGACGGTATAGCGAGTGAAAAAATCGTTCCCAAAATGCTGCCAGAGTTGATCGATATCAGGAGAGGGTACACCGAAGGATCGCAGCAGACGTCGGGCTTCTTCTTGGATCTCGCGGATGCGTTCTGCGGCGTCATCCATGGCGGTGATCCAGCGACGCAAGAGACGCCGCGTCACCTGGTAGAGGTCACTCAGCATGGCATCCTTCCAGCTTGTCCAAATCCTGGGATCGATGGCGCGGATGTCTGCCACGGTCAATAAGTACAGATAATCCAAGTGTAGAATATCACCCACCAAGGTAGCGAAATGCTCGACCACGACCGGATCGGAGGTATCTTGGCGCTGTGCGGTGCGGGACATGGTGACATGGTGCTCTACCAACCATGCGACGAGGCGTGAATCAAACGCCGGAAGATCGTGGGTCATGCAAAAGGCAAACGCATCGACGGCACCGAGCGTTGCGTGATCTCCGCCACGACCTTTGGCGACGTCGTGGAACAGCCCAGCCAAGTGGAGCAGGTGTGGTTTGGGCAGAGTTTCTGCGATGTGGGCACAGAGCGGGTTTTCGTGTGCGTGTGCGGGGATAAAAAACCGTCGTAGATTGCGTACCACGCGCAAGGTATGCTCGTCTACGGTGTAGACATGAAAGAGATCATGCTGCATCTGTCCCACTACCTTTCCAAAAACGGGTACATACGCGGCCAGTACACCGTAGCGATTCATGCGTTGCAGTGCTTGTGAGATGCCTCGTGGTTGCTTCAACAATTCGATGAACAGACTGCGGTTGCGCAGATCGGCACGAAAGCGGTCGTCGATGAGATACAGGTGATCGCGTACCAGGCGGATGGTGGTGGCCCTGACCTCGGAGACCGTAGGATGCTGGGCCATGATCAGAAACAATTCTAAGAGGGCAAAGGGATAACGACGAAAGACCCCTTCGTGGTTGACCTCCAAAAGTCCATTACGGGCGCGGAAACGACGGTTCAGTGGGACAACGACACACGTGGATAAATCCACCTTGTGAAGGTTCTCCTGGAAGAGTTGTAACAACATCTCGTTGAGACGTCCGATCTGCTGGGCCGTGCGGTAGTAACGCTTCATGAACTGTTCTACTGCGAGAGTGGCGTGTGTGTCGCAGTACCCGAACGCAACCGAGAGGGATCGTTGGTGATCAAATAGCAGGCGGTCTTCGCGCCGTCCTGCGAGAAGGTGCAATCCCCAGCGTATCTGCCAGAGGAAATTTTGGCCATCCACCAAAGTTTTGTGTTCTACTTCGGTCAAAAATCCAACGTCCACGAGGCCGTGTAGACTGTTGGCATCGAAGTGTCGCTTGGCGACCCACCCCACCATGTGGATGTCTCGCAATCCGCCTGGGCCTTCTTTGACGTTGGGTTCTAGGTTGTAGGCAGTGTCGTCGTATTTGCGGTGGCGGATGAGTTGCTCGTCGCGCTTTTTTTCAAAGAAGGTCAGACTTGGCCAGACTTGTGCCTCTTCACAAGCGCAACACATGGCGACAAGTAGGGCATTGGGGCCAGCAAGGGTGCGTGCCTCCATGAGATTGGTGGCCACGGTGACGTCTCGGTGGGCTTCCTCCACGCACTCCTGGATGGATCGAACGCTTTGCCCCACTTCCAGCCCGATGTCCCACAGAAAAGTCACCCACTGTTCAACGCGATCCCGAAAACGTTCGTCTAGCCCGTGTTCGGTGAGTACCATGAGGTCGATGTCGGAACCTGGGTGTAGTTCCCCGCGTCCATACCCGCCGACGGCCAAGAGTGCCATGCCGGTGGGTTCGGTGGTTGTGGTGTCGGGGTTTTCGGCTTCTGAGAGTCCATAATGGCACCAGATGTGGCTCAGCAACACGTCCATGACTTGAACGCGCAACAGTACCAGTTCATGCGTAGGCACCCCTGCATAAAAGCGTTCACGCAGCACCTGGTTGGACTGCTTGAGGGCTGCCCGAAAGATTTTGATGGGTGATTCCCCACGCGAGAGGGCTGCATCAAGGGCAGCCACATCGAGGAGTGGGTTGGTGTCGGGTGCGGTGACGATGGGATGTGTAGCAGAATCGGTTATGATCATGGGTAATGACACGGCTCGTTTTGGTGAAAAAGCACTGCTATGGCTCACTATGTATCGATACACCCAAAAGACCCCCAGCCTCGCCTCATTGGGCAAGCGGTAGCTGTCCTGCGTGAGGGTGGGATTGTGGCATACCCTACGGATTCGTCCTATGCCCTAGGTTGTCAAATCGGCAACAAGGCTGCACAGGAGCGCATTCGGCAGATCCGACGGATGGAGGACAGCCACCATTTTACGTTGGTTTGTCAGGATCTTTCTGAGCTTGCGTTGTACGCACGGGTGGACAATTCGGTGTTTCGTCTGCTGCGTGCGTTGACGCCTGGGCCTTATACCTTTTTGCTCAAGGCGACGCACGAGGTTCCGAGGCGTCTGCAAAATCCAAAACGCAAGACGATTGGTCTACGGGTACCGGATCATCCCATTGCTAAGGCACTCCTGATCGCGTTGGGCGAACCCATCATGAGTTCGACGCTCATCCTGCCTGGGGCAGCCGATCCTCTGGCTGATCCGTATGAGATCCAGGAGCACTTGGAGAACCAGATTGAGTGCATCATCGATGGTGGTCACTGTGGTCTGGAACCAACCACGGTGATCGATTTGGTCGGAGAAACCCCGGTGCTTGTGCGGCGTGGCAAGGGAGATACGAGCCTGTTTGATCGGTGAGGCTGATTTTCAGGGTGCCCCTCTCCTGCTTGCCTCGGAGAACGGTTTGGGCAGGTTTACGGAGAGAGGTGGCATTGGGGGTGTGATCGTCAAAATGCTTGACAGTCATCTTGAAGAGAATGCTATAGTACGCGCACAAAGACCCTTGAGCCTACCCCTAGGAGCGTGCCGTGGCCAATCTGATCAAGCTGAAGGGCAAGCGTGAACTGAATCAATTGATCGCTCGTGCCAAAAAGGAGCAATGGCGGGAACTGATTCTGCTTGGGCCTGAAGCGGAATCGTGGTACGCTGATTTGTTGGGGGATGTTCCTGTTTACCAACTGGGACAGTACATGGACGATCTGCCCCAAAAGCTTTCGACACTGACGAGTCTCACTTCGCTTAATCTCACTTTGAACGAGATCGGCGATGAAGGGGCGCGGGCGATCGCCACGCTCTCCAACCTCACTTCTCTCAGTCTTTGGGATAACGACATCGGCGCTGAAGGGGCACGGGCACTCGGCACTCTCTCCAATCTCACTTCGCTTGATCTCAACCTCAACGACATCGGCTCTGAAGGGCTGCGGGCGCTCGCCAATCTCTCCAACCTCACTTCGCTTCAATTAGCTGGCAACAAGATCGGCGCTGAAGGGGCGTGGGCGCTCGCCAATCTTTCCAACCTTACTTCGCTTGCTCTAGGCGGCAACAATATCGGCGCTGACGGGGCGCGGGCGATCGCCACGCTCTCCAACCTCACTTCTCTCAGTCTTTGGGATAACAACATCGGCTCTGAAGGGGCACGGGCGCTCGCTACTCTTTCCAACCTCACTTCGCTTGATTTAAGGGAGAACAGGATAGGCGATGAAGGGGTGCGGGCACTCGGCACTCTCTCCAACCTCACTTCGCTTGATTTAAGGGAGAACAGGATAGGCGATGCAGGGATGCGGGCACTCGGCACTCTCTCCAACCTCACTTCGCTTGATTTATCCGATAACAACATTGAGGCTGAAGGGGCGCGGGCGCTCGCCAATCTCTCCAACCTCACTTCTCTTAATCTTCGCTGGAACAACATCGGCGATGAAGGGGTACGGGCGCTTGCCACGCTCTTCAACCTCACTTCGCTCAATCTGTATAACAATAAAATCGGCGTGGAAGGGGCGTGGGGGCTCGCCAATCTCTCCAACCTCACTTCTCTTAATCTTCGCTGGAACAACATCGGCGATGAAGGGGCGCGGGCGATCGCCACGCTCTCCAACCTCACTTCGCTTGATCTATTCGGTAACAATATCGGTGAGGAAGGGGCGCGGATGTTCTTAGACGTTTGGTGTAAGCGGTCGAATGCGGAACGTTTGAAAACACTTGACCTCCGCGAAAACCCCCTCAAAACGCTCCCGTTACCTGCAGAAACCATTGAATCCTGCGACGCACAAGCCATTCTTGCGGCTTGGCGGGCTATTATCGCTTCCGAAGAGAAGGGCCAACTGCGTCCCCTGAACGCAGCCAAACTGCTGGTGGTGGGTAGCGAGGCTGTGGGTAAAACCTCGCTCGTCAAGTATCTCACCACGGGAATGGCACGCAATCCAGATGAGAAAAAGACTGAGGGCACCGCAATCCACGAACGCATCGAGATCAGTGGATGGTCACCCGATGGCAGTGAAATGAAAGTCAATATCTGGGATTTCGGCGGCCAGGAAATCATGCACGGAACGCACCGCTATTTCCTGACGCAGCGCAGCCTCTACCTGATCGTCTTGGAAGATCGACGGGAGGACAACTGCCCGATTCAAGATTGGCTGCACATCATTGTGAATCGTGCTGTTGCTGCACCCGTTATTGTCATCATCAACAAATCGGACGATGGAAGGGAGATGCTCCTTCTGTCGCAGGAGGCACTCAAGCGAGACAATCCGAACATCGTTGCGTTTCATCGAACCGCTTGCAATGCGGATGAATGGTCAGAAAATAGCATCAAGGCATTGCGGACATCGATTGCCAATACGCTCAAAGAACACCCATCGCTGGAGGAGATGCGCAAACCCGTTCCCGCAAGCTGGTTATGGGTAAAAGAGGAAATGACCAAGGCCGCAAAAGCTAAGAAAGTCCTACGCCTGGCCAACTTTGAATCGCTGTGCAAAGAAGTACCCACGACGGAACGGGCGAGCGATCAGGATTTGCGCTCTCCTGACGAGCGGCGTGCCCTGCTGCGTTTGTTGCATGACCTTGGGGTGGTCGTTGCCTACGGATTCAAACCAGGCGATTTGGTGGTCAAGCAAGAGACTGTCTTACTCGATCCGAACTGGTTGACGGGGGCCATTTATACCATCTTGAACCACCGAACATTGCGAGATCAGAAAGGCATTTTCCACAAAAGTCAGCTCTCGCTATGGCTGCATCCAGAAATCTATCCTCTCGATCGCCACGAATACATTCTGACGATGATGCAAGAAGAGGATTTGGGATTATGCTTTCCTTTGCCTGGCACGCCTGATCAATTTCTCGTGCCTGAGGGATTGCCCGCAGAGATTCCTGGTATTCATATAGACGATTTTTGCAAAGAGGGCTGTCTGCGGTTTCGTTATCAATACCACAAGCTACTACCCTCTGGATTGATACCGCGTTTCATCGTAGAAGCCCACAAGAAACTAGAGAGTGTGCCTATCTGTTGGCTAACGGGTGCAGTGTTCGAGGCTGCGGAGTGTCGAGTGTTGGTGAGTGCCAATCGTGATAAGCGCGTGGTGGAGATTGCTGTAAAGGGGCCAATCACTCGTCAGCGGGACGCGCTGAACATTATCGTGAACGATCTGGAACAGGTTCACAGGCTGAATGGCGATCTAGGCGTTGAGGCGCGTGTTCCCCTATCGGAACAACCCGAAGTTGACGAAAGTTACGATCATATGCTGGTTCTGGAGGCAGAGGAAGGGTCTGAATCTTTTCACAGGCCGACTGGAGCCAAACGGAAGTATAAAATTAAAGAATTACTCAATGGCGTTCGTCGTGATCCAAATGGGAAGCATGAGAACGAAGAACGGAAACCGACGATCATTTTTGAGAGAGATGTTAGAGATGTCACCATCATGCAGACCGATGGAGACAACACACAGGTGGTGGGTAGGGATAAGAAGAGAAAGACAAAATCAATGCCAAGCCACTGAAAGGCAGTTGACTTTCAGCTTGCCCCTCTCCTGAAAGGAGAGGGGGTGGGGAGAGGCAATCTTCTGGGTTTGACTTTTCTTTTCTGGTGTTGACTTTTCTTCTTGCTATTCTGAAAATTAGAAAATAATTAGAAAATAAATAAAATAAAAATCAACTTCAAAAGATCAACCCCTCCCCCAGCCCATCCCCGACTCATCGGGAAGGGGTTTATCAAAGGCTCAAAGGCTAAAGGCGTTCTATGCACAATGGACTGGATCTCCTAGACGAAAGCGCCCTCCGCGCAGCCCTAGATCCACAGGCGTTAGCATCGCTTCGCGGCATTCATCTGGCGCGTGAGATCCCTTCCACCAACCAATACCTGCTCGACAGCGCACGTCAGGGCTTGCACGGCCCCTATGCCTGTCTGGCAGAATACCAGACGATGGGCCGTGGTCGCCGAGGCAATGTCTGGGTGTCCCCTTTTGCCTCTGGACTGTGCATGTCTCTCTTGTGGCGCTTTGAGCGAGATCCACGCCATCTGGCTGGCCTCAGCCTCGCAATCGGTGTCACCCTCGCAGAGAGTTTAGAGTCTTGTGGCGTCCAGGGAATCGCACTCAAATGGCCGAATGATCTCTATTGGTCAGGTCGAAAACTAGGCGGCCTACTCATCGAGCTTGTAGCACAACCCAACGGCATCACCCACTGTGTGATTGGAATCGGGATCAACGTGCGCGTACCCGTGACGACGTTGGACGCGGTTGAGCAGCCTTGGGTCGATTTGGCAAGCACGGACTGGAACCCCCTACCGAGAAGCCACTTGGCCGGAAGACTGCTGTCGGGGGTCTTGCACACAGTAGAGCATTTCGAGACGGCGGGACTTGCGCCCTTCTTGCAGGCTTGGCGCGATCGGGACTGGTTGTTGGGTCAATCGGTGTGCATCGAACAGCTGGATGGCACCGTGCTGGAAGGAATAGGCGCTGGCATCGAAGACGATGGTACCCTGCGCCTAGACACTGGTGGGCAAACGGTATCGATTGTGAATGGACACGTCCGGCTTAGCCAGAACGCAACACAGCTCCGGTAAGGGCATCGCGGATGGTGGTGGGTCGAGACGCACCTCCGAGAGGGCCGTGGATCAGCCCGTCAATCGACTCCCCCAGAGTGCGCCGGACGGCCAAGGCGCTACGCAGGGGTGGTTTGCCGGTGCGGTTGGCGCTGGTGGAGACGATCGGGTGCCCTACTGTACGACACAAAGTCGAGGCCAACGGGTGGGCAGTGACGCGCACCGCGAGGGTATCGTGTGCTCCCCGGAGCCAATGGGGGGTGTTGGGGTCTGCGGGCAAGATCCAGGTCACAGGCCCAGGCCAACTGGCTAAGCAGCGTTCCAAAACCGCCGGAGACACAGGGCCGATATACGGGGCTACCTGGTCATAGTCTGCTGCGAGGAGGATCAAGCCTTTTGCGACGGATCGGTTCTTGAGAACTAAGAGGCGTGCAACCGCAGCAGCCTGGAGGGGATCGCACCCTAGACCGTAGACCGCTTCGGTTGGGTAGGCGACGACGCCCCCGCATTGGAGGAGGGAAGCCGCCCACCGCAACCAGAAAGGAGATCCCCCTGCCATGCTTAGGCTTAGCCTCGTCCACGCCGCAGGTCGGCGTCTTTGGCGAGTACCATGGCGAGTGATTTTTCGCGGTCGGCGCGTAATTGTGCGGCCAATTCTGGTCGAGACAGGGCCAGAATCTCTGCGGCGAAGTAGCCTGCGTTGCGTGCGCCTGCCCGACCAATTGCCATGCAGGCGACGGGCACACCGCCTGGCATTTGTACCGTCGAAAAAAGGGCATCGAGTCCGTTGAGCGGCCCGGATTCCATCGGAATGCCGATCACAGGGCGAATGGTCTGAGAGGCTACCGCTCCTGCTAGGTGGGCCGCAAGGCCCGCTGCGCAAATGAATAGTGCACAGCCACGGGCTTCTGCGTCTTGGACATAGGCTATGGTGGCCGCTGGGGTACGGTGGGCCGAGGTGATCTTGACTTCGCACGGGATGCCAAACTGGTCTAGGACATCGATAGTCCCTTGTGCGGTAGGCAGATCAGAGTCCGAGCCCATCAAGACGGCAACAAAGATGTCGTGCATGGCAAACCTCCATCGAATGGGTTTTGACCTACCACCTTAGAGTTACCTAGAGATGGTTGAAAGATGTGAGCAATGTGTGTGTAATAGTCCACATGGGTACTGGATTCTACCCAACTGCTGCCGACTATACAAAGCTTCCTCTAGCCCCATTTGCATGTCGGATGCTTCCCTCGTCAAAACCCGCCCTCCTCCGATCGAACCCAACCGCCTGAACGGTGTGTCTGGGGGTCAGAACCGGATGCACGTGTTTTATCCACACCCATTCGGTGACAAAGTGCGCTGTTCCTATGCGGGTCGAGGACGAAAACTAGACCAATGGAAAAAGAGATGGAAAAAGAGTATGCGTGACCATGTTCTCTTGGTACTAACGGAATCGGGTGACCTCATGCGCGGTATACGTTGTAAAACAGCGGGATTTACCCTGATAGAGTTGCTGGTGGTGATTAGCATCGTGGGCGTTGTGGCCGCGATTGGGCTTCCATCCTACCAACACACGGTAGCCAATATGCGAATGAGTGGCGAAATCAATTCCGTTCTGGGGGCACTGAATGTTGCACGCAACGAAGCAATCAAGCGCGGATCAACGGTTTCTGTTTGTCAAGCTTCTAGTTGTCGAGACAATACCTGTTGTAACAATACGTTTACCTCGGCGGTTCCTAGTTGTACGAACTGCGTCAACTGTACTTCGACAGGAACGAATTGGGGGACGGGGTTCGCTGTTTGTGCACTGAGTGATACGCCTCCCACGGTACTGGTCTCTTCCGGTACGCCACAAGACCATCTGACGAGTAGCGTGGGGGCGGTACAATTTACGCAAATGGGATATCCACAGTGCGGCAATAACCAGGGTTGCGGAAACACAACCCCTATTACACTGCATGATGCAAACAGTACATCGAGTTTATATCGCTGCATTGCGTTTGATGCAGGATTGTATGTGGCAGAAAACAATTCAAAAGTTACAAACTGCCCATGAGAAAAGACACTGGCTTTTCACTGTTAGAAGTGTTAATCGCCCTGGTGGTGATCCTGGTTGGGGTGTTGGGGATTGCTGCACTGCAATTGATGGCCATCAACAATACGGCGGGAGTCAACTATCAGAACTTAGCTGCGCAACTTGCTTCTGGTATCTCCGCGCAAATGCAGGCCAATACCGCTTATTGGGGAACACTGCTGACCAGTACGACTCCAGTGCCTGTCACCCAGCCGAATGGTATTGGATCTGCCGAAGTGAACATTACAAGTACCACGCAATCACTCGCGCAAGCAGGCAATGCCTTAGATTGTGTGGCCAACACTTGTTCTGCCATACAGCTTGCAGAATATGACGAGGACAGTTGGCGAAATATCTTGCAGAACGGTTTCCCTGGTGCGAATCGGTTGATCAAAATTGATTGTATCACGAGCACGCCCGTGACCTGTGTAGTCGAGGTAGATTGGCAAGTAGCCAACGTGGCGATCAATGTTCACGATCAACAAGCCATGCAAACACAGCAAGCGCAGTCCACCTCGATGAGGTATACAACGATTGTTACAATACCCTTGGCTGGCATATAGGTGTGGGTGAGATAATGAAAACGCAACGCGGTTTCAGCCTTGTCGAACTCATGATAGCGATGACCATTGGGATGGTGCTGTTGCTGGGCTTGGCGGGTCTTTTCCAATCGATGGGGAAAACGTACAAGGCGCAGCAAGCTATGTTGGCGCTACAGTATGGAGAACGAATGGCAATGTTCTATTTGAGCACTGCGTTGCACAACGCAGGTTCGTATCCTCCAACCAATGGCGTCAGCGCCACTATTAACACAGCGACTGGCCAATTTCCGGTGGCTGCACCGTTCACCACCCTTGGACAATCCCTGGGTGGCACCGGTGCGGGTGGTGTCACGCCTAATCCAGCCTATACGGTGACGGGCATTGGATCGTGTCCGGGTCTTGGTACGAATACCTTTAGGACGTGTGGCGGTCTTGGCACGGATACCCTGAGTGTGCGCTTTGTGGCGGGCACCTCGGCGAGTGCGGATTTAGGCTGCACGGGGACTCCCCTCCTCACGAATGAGCTGTACCAGGATGATTTTCAGGTAACGACGACGACCTTTAACGGTGTGACTATTGGGGTTCTGCGCTGCACAGAAAGTGACAATGGGCCTAATGGTGCGAGTGTCACGAGCATAGACCTCATATCTGGGGCGACCGCAACAGGCGTGACGAGCACAGGCGCACAGGTCTTGACCGGATTGGTAGGCATGAATGTGTTGTATGGCCTGGACACAACGAACAGTGGATCGGTCAACCAATACATGACGGCCACGGCGATCAACAACGGTGTCATCGCAGGGACTGCGGGGGTCTCTTGGCTGCGTGTCAAGACCGCGTATGTGACCTTACAGTTCGCCAATCCCCTCTCTGCGAGCGGATTGCTGTCCTCCAACGGGACAAATTGTGCGGGTGTGCCTATCTGTGTGACGCAAGCGATACCTTATTCGGCTGGCTTGTATACACGAACCATTCAATAAATGATCTGCGTGTGGGGGCAGTGATGAAGAAAAACGGTTTTGTGCTCTTTGTCGTGCTGCTGTACCTGGTCATGCTGTCCATGATCGGAACCTCCATGTTTGGCACGATGCTACAGGGACAGGGTATAGGCGGATCGTTCCGCGAGACCGATCGGGCGTTTGCGGCGGCGGTCGCACCGATGATCAAGGTCGAATCCTGGTTGGGACAACCCGCCAATGTCTATGTATCGGGATGGGCAACCGGCATTCCTTGCACCACAGCACAGGTCTACACCAACCAATCGGTTGTTTTCAGCAATCCTGTGCCAAGTGCGCGGTGGCCGAGTTCATGGACCTGTTATTCGACCTATTCGCTTTCAACGAACACCACGGTCAATACGAACAACAATCAGCAATTGTTGACGACGGCTGGCAGCGGTGCCAATGCGTTTTCCAGTGATCCGCAATACTATATTTATTATCTAAGTACTGTCAGTACGCCTACTACGGCCCTCTATCAAGTCAATGTAGCCTCTACGGGCGGGAATCAGTATGCCGTTGCGGTCATCCAGGCGGTATACCAGGTCACGCTGGGTTCAAGAGACATCGGTGGTTAGCGTTTGGCATGCCGTTTGGTCTGCCGTTTGGTATTTATTAGAGAGGTTCCGACATGAACACAATCACTACCATAACGACATGGATTGCGGCAGCATTCCCTCGTTGGATGCGTGTTCTGCCTATTCTGGTGATCATAGGATGGGGATGGCCGGTTTTATCCACGCAGGCTGCCAGCGCCCCAACGGTAATCACGGGTGCAGCGTCCTCCGTCACGTTTACGACGGCAACGCTCGGCGGTACTGTGACCAGCAACGGCAAAAGCACCACCGTGACCTTCCAGTACGGTACCAGCACGAGCTATGCTGATCCTAGTTCGCCTGTGACGGCACTACAGAGCCCCTTGGTGGCGATTGCGCTTGGCAGCACCGTTTCTGCTGCGATCACGGGGTTGACCTGCGGCACGACCTACCACTTTCGGGTCGTGGGTGTGAACGGATCAGGAACAACGAATGGATCCGATGCCACGTTCACCACCACCGCCTGTGCGGTTCCGACGGCAACCACCGGAACGGCTTCGTCCCTTACGTTCACGGGGGCAACGCTGGGCGGCACCGTGAGCAGCAACGGCACAAGCACCACGCCGAGCTTCGACTACGGGACAAGCACAAGCTATGGAACTACGGTCACGGCGACACCAAGTCCTTTGGCGACCAATGCAAGCAACAGCAGTGTTTCTGCGGCGAT
>CAIJYR010000254.1 GCA_903824965.1 uncultured Thiotrichales bacterium | reverse complement strand
TGAACCGCAAAGGTGTGTCCAGTTAATTGGAGGCGGTACACTGGCTGCCCGCAGAGCCCGTGAGAAAGAGACTGGCAAGAAGCCGAGAGGCAGGTCACCACAGGCCCCGAACGGCCCCGCCCCGAGGAGTACCGATCAGGTCAATTTGACGGATGAGGAATCCCGGATCATGCCTGTCTCGGGTGGCGTCTCGGGTGGCGGTTTTGAGCAGGCGTACAACGCACAGGCAGCAGCGGATGCCGCCACGATGTTGGTGGTAGCGGTTGGCGTAACGCAGGCACCCAACGACAAGGAACAGGTCGAGCCGATGTTGGTTACGCTGCAGACGCAATCTGCGACACAAGGTGAGGTCAAGCAGATGATTGCCGACGCGGGATTTGCCAGCGAGAAGAACATCCAGGCTTGCGAGACCGCAGGGGTCGAGCCACTGTTTGCCGTGACGAAAGAGAACCACCACCCTGGATGGCGGGAACGTTACTGCGAGCCATCTTCGCTACCTGAAAATGCCACACCGATGCAGGTCATGGCGCACAAACTTAAGACCAAGGCCGGACGTACTGCCTACGCTCTGCGCAAACAGACGATCGAGCCGGTTTTTGGCATCATCAAGCAGGTGATGGGATTCCGGCAATTCTCCCTGCGCGGCCTGAAAAAGGTTCAAGGCGAATGGACGTTGGTCTGCCTTGCGTGGAACATCAAGCGCATGGCTGTATTGCGCCACAATTTCGCCACGGCACGATGAAAATGCTCCGATCGCAGGGAAGATCGCTCGGAAAGAAGCCAACTACGAGAAATTTGGCAGAAAAACGCAAAGAAAATCGCAAGCAATGATCAAAACATCACGCAAACCGATCGTTGACGGACAAAAAGTCAGTGTCAGTCCGACAGGCTGCTAGCGGAGGGGGCGTATCCGTGCGCAGAAACCTTTGGTCAACCATTTAGGTAATGGGGTTCGCAACGCTGTCACCGAGTTCAAGAACCGTTACAATCGCCATTGGCCTCTCGAAGAATTGGGATTCAGCCTCCCCAGATAAACTGATGATTCGGAGGCAGCGTCGTCGAGCTGTGTCGGTTATAAGCCACGGGTGTACGTTCGGGATCGGGGGTAATCCATCCCATTTGAGATCCCGTTTAAGAGCAAATCCAAATCAAGACCACCACTACCAACAATCAGAAAATGCCAGATGGATATTACGATGGACATTTCATTAGATCCCTTGACCGATGACGAGTTCAACGAACTCGACAAGTTTCTGGTTTACGACGTCAATACCGAGGATGGCATGACGCTCGACATCATGGACGGCTTCCTGCACGCAATTGCCATAGGGCCAACCAACCTGCACCCCAGTCAGTGGTTGCCCAAAATCTGGGGTACCGAGGAAGTCACGCCTCCGACCGACTCAGTAGAGCGGATGAACCATATCATTGGCCTGGTCATGCGCCATTTTAACAGCATCATCACTGCTCTCGAGTCCGAACCCTGTGAAATCTATCCGCTATTTCCGATATTCATCTACCAGGACAAAGAATACGACGACGCCGAAGGTTGGGCCTATGGCTTTGTCGAGGGCATGAGACTTTGCTGGAACGACTGGCAGCCGATGCTGGAAACGCCCGAAGGACAAACCTGGTTTCGTCCGATCGGCCTACTTGGCGAAGATGAGTTCGGGGCGGATCAGGATGCACTCACCGAGACCCCTGTTCAACGTGCGGAACTCACGCGACAGATCCCTGAGGCCATTGCGGCAATGTACGCCTTCTGGCTCCCACTGCGACATGCCGTTTATCAACGAGAAGTGGCCAAGACCATGCAACCCAAGGTGGGGCGCAATGACCCCTGCCCCTGTGGTAGTGGAAAAAAGTTCAAAAAATGCTGCGGAGCGGCTGCCAATCTG
>CAIJYR010000253.1 GCA_903824965.1 uncultured Thiotrichales bacterium | reverse complement strand
GGCGAGCCAGCGAAGTGGCGAGTCGTGGCGGACGCAGGGCGGCGCGGGCGCCGAAGGCACGGCATGTCGCCAATTTTTCGCTCCCGACGGCGACTGGGATGTCCCAGTCGGGTATCGCGAAAAATGGCGACTTCCCTGCTGATTGGCGGTATATTCATGTATGTACGCCGATCGGCCCGGTATGTTGCAGCCATACGAGAAAAACAAGCTTCCTTAGAGATCGAGAAACAACGTGCAGAAGAGGCTACCCATGCCAAAGCACAGTTTCTTGCGAACATGAGTCATGAGATTCGTACTCCTATGAACGGGGTGATTGGTCTCACTACCTTGGCCATGCAGTCCTGTCGAGACGAGAAGCAGCGGGATTATCTAAAAAAGATCCTCTATTCGGCAACCTCCTTGCTGCATATCATCAATGATATCCTGGATTCTTCTAAAATGGATGCGGGGAAATTTATCCTAGAAGTGATTCCCTTTAGCATAAAATCGGTTCTTGATGGTGCTGCTAGTGTGATCGCTACGCGTGCAGCAGAGAAGAAGCTCGAACTGATCTTTCATGTCGATCCGAACGTACCTTCGCACCTGCTAGGGGATCCCCTCAGGCTTGGACAAGTTTTGCTCAACCTGCTGAGCAATGCAATCAAGTTCACGGAACGTGGTGAGGTCGTGCTTTCTGTGGTCGTGCTCGAACGAAGCGAACACGATCTCTCCCTGTCCTTCGCAGTACGCGATACAGGGATTGGTCTGACCCAAGAACAGCAAGCAAGATTGTTCCAAGCCTTTGGGCAAGCAGATATGTCTACTACGCGCCGATTCGGTGGTACGGGCCTCGGTCTCTCCATCAGCAAACGGATTGTAGAACGCATGAACGGACACATCTCTGTCGAGAGTGCGCCAGACGTGGGGAGTACCTTCACTTTTGCTGCACACTTTGGTCTCGCTGAAGCAATAGCCGAGGAGACACCACAACCAGAGAAACTCCCTTTCCGTCCACGGGTCTTGATCGTGGATGACAATGCGACGGCGCGTGAGATATTGTCCACGGTGTTGCTCTCCTGGTCTATGCCTGTGCAGACTGCCACCGGTGGACGAGAGGCATTGGAAGCTCTCCAGGATGCTTGTGCTGGCAATGCGCCCTTTGATCTGGTGTTGCTTGATTGGCAAATGCCTGAACCCGATGGGATCATGACGGCCAGGTTGATCGTAGAAAGCGATCAGATAGCCAAGAAACCGCGTATCATCATGGTCAGTGCCTATCGTCATGATGAGATTATGTCAGAGACTGCTCATCTCGGCATTGATGCCTTTTTGATCAAACCAATCGAGAAATCGCTACTCTTAGAAACCATCCTTTCGCTCCTGGTGAAAGAGAATCAATACCAGAAGATCAGCCAGACATACACATCACCAGAAAGACCCTCCTCTCGATTGCAAGGGGTACGTGTATTGCTAGCCGAGGACAACGAAATCAACCAGCAGATTGCAATTGAATTCCTCACAGAGGCGGGAGTCACGGTCGGATTGGCCGTGAATGGACGGGAAGCAGTCTCCAAGGCATGCGATGGCACCCACTATGATGCCATCTTGATGGATGTGCAGATGCCAGAAATGGACGGCCTAGAGGCTACCCAACGGATCCGCGCTGTTTTCGGCACAAGACCTCTTCCCATCATCGCCATGACCGCCCATGCCATGGAAACAGAGCGGCAACGCTGTCTTGCAGCGGGGATGGATGACCACATCGCAAAACCCATTGTACCCGCGATCCTGTTTGAAACACTGGCTCGATGGGTCTCTGTGCCCGAGGCACCCGCACAACACGAAGCACCCCCTTCGTTTTCGACACAGACCCCTGAGATACAAGCGGCTGTGATACAAGCGCCTGCGACACAGGTGGGGGGGGTTGCCAGAGAGCTTACCGCCCTTTGATCTTGCGGTGGCCATAGCACGCATGGCGGGAAAGCACGATCTGGTACGAAGATCGCTCATTGGGTTCTACGAACGGTTTCACAACACACCGCAGGAAATCACACAGTTGGCGACGGAGAAACGCTTCGAGGAATTGCTGCGGCTCGTGCATACCCTCAAAGGCATTGCCGCCACCCTAGAGGCAAAGACGTTGACCCAGGCAGGGGCAGCATTAGAAAGGGAACTGCTAGCCGGTCGTCGGGAGGAGGTGCACAGATGGGTTGAGGCAGTCAAAGAGGCGCTGCTCCCTGCCTTGACCGCCGCTCTGAAGGTGGTACCCCAGAAGGTCGATCCAGCACCCGTGTCAACCTCGACCCTCTCTGCGTCTCTTCCTGTTCTTGATCACGCGGAGGTGAAGAGGCTCGCTGCTGAGTTACAGACCTTGCTGACTAAAAACAGTACAAAGGCAAAGAAAGGAGCAACAGCATTGCGCGAAGCCCTCCACGGTTGCCAACTGGATGCCGATCTCGATCTCTTACTGAGCCATCTTGAGCGTTTCGACTTTCGCGCTGCGGAGCATGCGCTGAATACACTCCTAGCGACTCTTGCCTCCAGAGAACAAGCATAAATGACTACTTCCAGTTTGGGTCAGCTACTCATCGTGGATGACGAACCGATCAATGTCGAGATCTTGGTTGGCATTTTTGAGGATGACTATGACCTTATCGTGGCCACAGAGGGTACGCAAGCCATTGCACTTGCAGGGAGTGTACATCCCGATCTGATTTTACTCGATGTGATGATGCCAGGGATGAATGGCTACGAGGTTTGCCTTCATCTGAAAGAAGATGCGAACACAAAGAGCATCCCAGTCATTTTCGTCACTGGACTCGGGGAAGAACACGCAGAGGCCAGAGGCTTTGACACGGGAGCTGTTGATTATGTAACAAAACCCATCACTCCAGCCATTGTACGCCGACGTGTAGCCAGTCAGATAGAACTCAAAAAGGCACGCGACCATCTTGCCACCTTAGCAAAAACGCTAGAGCACAAAAACAATGAGTTGCTCCTTCTGCGTGAGCGCGACAGGGATGATATGATCATCACCAACCATGTGATGAACCATATCATGCACTCGGATGGATTGCATGATCAGGATGTTCAGTATTATCAGCGTCCGGCTCAACAGTTCAACGGGGATTTTATTACCGCCCATCGAGATGACCATGGTGATCTACGTATCATGCTGGCAGACGTGACAGGACATGGTTTACAAGCGGCAGTTTTTCTGCTGCCTATTTTTCGGATCTTCCGCACCATGGTCAAGAAAGGACTCCTCACCAGCCGCATCGTTGCAGAAATCAACAACACCATACGAGAAATCCATGTGTCAGGAAGATTCATTGCAGCAGCCGTTGCACACATTTCTCGTAGACATTCTTCCATCGAGGTATGGAATGGGGGTATCGCAACGGCTTTCTATGTGCAGAACAACGGTGAGATCCATTCGTTTCGTTCACAACATCTTCCCCTCGGTCTAGCAGATACGATTGACCGTACCACGGAGATCATACATACCGAACAGGGTGCTCTCGTGTTGTGCTCAGATGGTTTGACAGAAGCAGAAAATCCTGCCGGTGAACCCATCGGTGAAGCATGGTTACAAACAGTCCTCAGAGGATCCCCCCAGGACAAACTCCTCGACAACCTCCTCTCAGGGCTTGATGCCCATCTTGCTGGCAAAGCTGCCCATGATGACGTATCCATCCTCATAGCCTCCGTATACAATTGACAAAATCGCCGACAAGCGTTTGTCTGCTCCAAGCGTTCTTTTACGTGTTTGTGGTAGAATGGGATGTGTCATTACGACGCTCAAATACCCTTTTTGTGTTTATTGAATTGAAGGAATTACCAGCATAATAACGGGGTACAGCGCAGCCTTTGTTCTTAAGGGCGTTCAATTATCACTCAGCATCTCGGAGAAAATCATGTTCAAAAACATGAAGATGAATACGCGACTCTTGTTATTACTGAGTATATCTGTTCTTTTTCTGCTGGGTGCGATTCTGGGGGGCATGCACCAACTGTACAACCTCAAGGAGAATTTGACCACCAGCCTGCTTTCCGAAAGAGCAGAATTCGATGCGGTGATGGCGATAGATTCAGCACAGACATCCTTCAAAACACAGGTACAGGATTGGAAAGATATTTTAATCAGAGGCGGTAATCCAGAAGACTACGAGAAATACCTCTCCCAGTTTGTGGAACAGGAGAAACGTGTACAAGCGTATCTGCAAACCGCTATTCCTTTGATGCGTAAACAAGGCATTACGACCAATGATGCTGAGAATCTGATCAGCACCCATGAACAACTCGGTGCAAAGTACCGTGATGCACTAAAATCCTATGACAAGCAAAGTCCACAAGCAGCCCAAACAGTGGACAAATTGGTCAAAGGCATGGATCGTCCTGCAGCCCTTGGTATGACAAAGGTCTCTGAACAAATACGTTCACATGCGCAACAATTCTCACAAGAGCACATCACAAGCGCAGAATCTACTTAACCCAAGTTGCCACCTATCAGGCGACGAAGACCGCATAAGAAATATGATATTTCAGGCTGCGAATTGAAAGCTGTGAGCCAGGACAAACAGAAATGCTTTTAATTCAAAACCAGCACTGGTAACTGCATGAATC
>CAIJYR010000252.1 GCA_903824965.1 uncultured Thiotrichales bacterium | reverse complement strand
GATTCATGCAGTTACCAGTGCTGGTTTTGAATTAAAAGCATTTCTGTTTGTCCTGGCTCACAGCTTTCAATTCGCAGCCTGAAATATCATATTTCTTATGCGGTCTTCGTCGCCTGATAGGTGGCAACTTGGGTTAGGTATTTCTTAATCTTCTGATCGGCTGCTTTATAGGCGGGAACGCCCTTATATTCCCCGACGACCACATGTGCATTGCTCTCGGAGGGGCTAAGAAAACATTCCAAAGTGGCAATATCATCCTCAATACCACGGCGTGATGGCGAAAAAACCGTATTGATCACTTCGACCTGTTTGGGGTTGATCAACTTTTTGCCCGTGAACCCAAAGCAATGGCAAGACAGTTCTGCTTCATGGCGTGTAGTCTCTAGGTCATTGAACTTCGCGGAAACACTGTCAAACAGATCGAGTTTGTATTTTTTCCCTGCAAGGGCGATGGTGCCCAGCATTTGTTGAAAAAAGGGATTGCTTGTGGTGGGTAGGCGTTCTAGGTTGAGGTCAGTGGACATGTCTCCTACTCCGAAACCAAGCGCATCTTTGCCAGACCGGAGCACACTCGCAATCTCCTCAACGGCGCACAAGCCTTTGAGGGTTTCAATGGTGACAATGTACGCCTTTTCTGCCCCGATATCACGGATCAAATGAGCGATCGCAGCGGGGGATTCCCCTTTGGGCAATGTGACAGAATCAAAAGGGAAGCACCCAATCGCAGGGATGTCTAATGCCAGTGCATCGGCATCTCCCGCATTGATACGCACATTGTATTCCACGGTGCCAGACTTTTCTGGTATGTGAGGAATGTTGGCGCGTGCGGTTTCTTTTTGATCCGCTGGAATGCTGTCTTCCAGATCCCAGATAAATCCGTCTGCGGCAATTTCACCGCGATCCACTTTGTCTAGGTACTTTGTCTTGTTCAATGGAACAAACAAATGGGATCGCCTTCTGAAGGCTGGCCTAAAATGATTGCTCGCGCAATATTCCGTCAGGTAACGGTGTAGGTTCTCTGAGATCACCAGGTGGTCTCCTGGCGGTAGAAACGTAAGCATACGTGTCGGCATGACCAATGGGAACCTCTTTAAAATACTATTTTGGATTGCACAGGACAAGAAAGTTCCGTCGGGGTAGCAGACCCACCGAACGGGACGCCATACTACACGTAGGGCCGTGACAAATATCGGCTGCGTGCGCAAATGCTGCAGCAACCTGCTGAAGTTTCTGAGAGATTTATAGGAGAAAACGCGACCAATCTCGACGTGGGTCGCCGGACACAAAGAAGTGGGGGTTCAAAAGGGATCGTTTCGTGTTATAGCGCAGTCGCTCCATGCGAAGGTTGGTCACGGCACCGCCTGCTTCTTCGACCACACACTGGGCAGCTGCGGTATCCCACTCGGAGGTGGGGCCAAGACGCGGGTAGAGATCAACCTTCCCTTCCGCCACCAGGCAGGACTTGAGGGCACTGCCGAGACTCACGACCTCGCAGGTGGGCAAGTTATCGAGGAATCGTTGCAATGCTTCAGTGCCATGAGAACGGCTGCCCGCAACCACCAAGCAATCGCCACGAAAGGGTCGACTGTGGATCGGGTCGGGTACTACGTTAGAGGCAGTCTGACGAAAGGCACCTTCCCCACGACAAGCATAATAGCAAACACCTGTGGTTGGCACCAACACAACACCCATGATGGGTTCATGGTTTTCGATCAGAGCAACATTGACGGTAAACTGCCCGTTGCGGTTAATAAACTCCTGCGTTCCATCGAGTGGATCGACCAGCCAATAGCGCCGCCAGCGGCTTCGTTCCTCAAAGGGGATGTGTTTGGATTCTTCGGAGAGGACGGGCAAGTGGGGATTCAGGAGGCTAAGACCCTCGACAAGGACGTTGTGCGCCGCCATATCTGCCGCAGTCACAGGCGAGGCGTCCTCCTTGTGGTGCACAGCGATGTCGCCGTTGTATACCGCCAATATCTGATCCGCCGCAGCGCGTGTGATATCCAACACGGCGGGCAACCAATCACAGGGGGAACCAGTGCGGTTGCTGAGAGATGCATGGACGTTGTTCATCAATGTCTCTGAGAAACCTCTGAGGCGCGGGCAGGAAAGGAGACGGTTTTAGAGAGCCGTCTGTTGAAGGTGTCGGTCTTTCTCGGGTGTCAGCCCGTAAGGGTAGCGCCGCTTTTAGGTTGCATGGTTAGGCAGCGATGCAACGGAAGGCGTAAAACACTCCCAACGTCTACTATAAAGTATGCGTTTCTCGTACTCCTATAGGGTTTTTGACGTAGTGTAGTCATGGAAGACCCCTATGTGGCCTTCAAAACAACGCTTTCCCTGTCCAGCACCGTGGTGTGGAAGGCGATCTGGCAACACCGTGCATAGGGGTGGTACACTGTGTTGGTAATGAGCAACATCAGCGGTCAAAACCACAAGGAGCATTACGCACAACGAGCATGGTAACTACGTAGAGAGCTGCACTCTACGAGAATCACGCTCTTGTTGGTTGGATTCTTTTATATGCAGAACAGCACCTTACATTGCGTTGTCGTTTTTTTGGAAATTTTGTCGTTTTTTTGAAAAAAACTGTTGCAAACCTGTCACGACCTGTTGTAGACTTCTTTCCATGTCGTCGAGACCGAAACTTTTCAACAAGAGTTCTCACTTTTACCACAACCTAAGCAACATTTTGAGGAGTTTACTGATGAATAAGAAAATTCTCACCGTCGCCATTGCCGCCGCGCTCGCCGCTCCTGCGACCGTCCTCGCCGAAGTGACTGTCTATGGCCAGCTCCACATGTCGATGGACTACACCGACAGCAATACCGCAGTGCCCGCAGGCACGGTGGGCAACAAAGGGAACGTAGGAATCTCCAGCAACTCCAGCCGTATCGGTTTCAAGGGTGCTGAGGATCTGGGCGGTGGCTTGCAGGCCATTTGGCAGGTTGAATCCCAGGTGAACCTGGACAAGGCCAACACGACTGGCACCGCTCTTACCGGCACCGTTGCTGGTGGCGCTACTGGTACCATTGCAACGAACAACAGCGCAACGGGTGCGCTTGCCAATCGTGATAGCTTCCTCGGTCTCTCGGGCGGTTTCGGTACCGTGTTGTTCGGGAAGCATGACACCCCGTTCAAGATGTTCGGACGCAGCCTTGACCCATTTGCGGACAGCATTGCAGATACCCGTCAGCTCCTGGGCAACACGCAGGGATATGGTGACCCCGGTTTCGACCTGCGTGCCCCCAACGCAATTGCCTACATCACGCCATCTTTTAGTGGTTTCCAAGCAGTTGGTGCGTTCGTAACGGGTTTCAACCAGAACTACGTGGGTGTGGATAACAACAAATATACCGCCGTCAGCTTGAACGCCACCTACACCAATGGCCCAGCCTATGTCGGTTTCGCCTTTGAACAACACAACATCAAGGACATGGCTGGCGCAGGTGGTAAGAATCCTACTGCATTCCGTCTTGGTGGCAGCTACGCCTTCGGTCCTGCCAAAGTGGGCGCGGAGTGGGAGCACATCTCCAACGCCGATCTGAATGCGCTTGGTGGTGCGGAGCGTGATGGTGGAACCCTGTTCGGGACCTACGGTTTCGGCGCAGAGACCGCGAAGTTGGCATTGTCGACGGTCAGCAATTGGAAAGTCGATGGTACATCCATGACTGATACCAAGTCAAGCCTGGTCGCACTCGGTTTGGACCACAGCTTCAGCAAGCGTACAAACGCTTATGTGCAGTACACCAAGCTGCTGAACAAGACCAACGCGAGCTACAGCTTGGGCGGTGGTGGTGGTTACGGCGACCCGCTCACCCCAGCAGTGGGTGGCAAGCCAGGCGCCCTCTCCTTGGGCTTGATTCACAAGTTCTAAGATCCGGTATCTTTCCTAGCTGAGTCGATGTGTACCTACCTGCCCAGGTTCGCCTGGGCAGGTTTTTTTATGGTGCTTGTACACCCTTTTCTTCTGGTTCTCTTCTGGGTGGTGCGTTGTGGCCGTGTATGCGATTGGTGATGTGCAGGGTTGCTACGACCCACTGCGACGGCTCCTCGATCATCTCTCCTTCGATCCCTCCTGCGATTGTGTGTGGTTGGTAGGCGATTTGGTCAATCGTGGCCCGTCTTCGTTGGCTGTGTTGCGTTTTGTACGATCCTTGGGGGGGGCTGCTGTTGCGGTGCTGGGCAACCATGACCTGCACCTGTTGGCGGTGGCACACCACCAAGACCGTCAACGCAACAAGGACACCTTCGATGATGTACTGCGCGATCCGAACCGCGATGAATGGATAGAATGGCTTTGCCAACGTCCGTTGTTGCACCACGATCCGGCATTGGGGGTGAGCATGGTACATGCTGGCCTGGCACCCCAATGGGATCTCCACCAAGCGTTGGCTTGCGCCTCTGAGGTACATGCGGTCTTACGGGGGCCGAATCGGGGGGCGTTTTTTCACCAGATGTATGGTGACAGCCCGCGTTGTTGGTCAGAGGACTTGTCTGGCTGGGAACGCTTGCGCTTTATCGTCAACTGTTTCACACGGATGCGTTTTTGTTCCGTCGCGGGACACATCGACCTCGAACACAAAGGGCCGCCGGGTACACAACCAGCACGCTATGTCCCGTGGTTTTTGGTGCCGGATCGACGCACTGCACACGAGAGAATCGTCTTTGGACATTGGTCGGCGCTCGGTTATCACGACCAAGCAGGGGCTGTTGGCCTAGATACGGGGTGCGCGTGGGGGGGACGATTGACTGCGTTACGCTTGGAGGGTGCCCCCGCCTCTCTTTCGTCTGTTTCTTGTTCAGACTCGGAACACAGTTGATCTTGTGGTTTATCCTCCTTTGGGGGGATACTTTGTGCCCTGATCCTTACTTGCTAGGCGTTTTCGAGGAGTTTCCGATGAGATTGCCCACCACCTTTGTTCCCGTTGTCGCTCTGGCTGTCTTAGGGGGGTGTGCCACTGGGCCCGACAGCGACCCACGCGATCCCTTGGAACCGTTGAATCGGGCGGTGTACTCCTTTAATAATGATTTGTTGGATCAGACCATTCTCAAGCCCGTCGCAGAGATGTACCACCATGTACTGCCTGATCCGGTCACTGAACGGGTGACGAATTTTTTCAACAACCTAGGAGACGTGGCCGTAACGGCCAATGACCTCCTCCAAGGCAACCCCAAACAAGCACTGCAAGACGGCACTCGCTTTGTGTACAACAGCACCTTTGGGTTGGGTGGTCTCTTTGATGTCGCGACAAGCTGGGATCTTCCCAAACACCATGCGGATTTTGGTCAGACCTTGGGCTATTGGGGGATTGGTTCGGGGCCGTACTTGGTGGTGCCGTTCGTTGGGTCACGCACGGTACGTGATGCCATGGGCCTTGTCACCGATTCGACCCTGAACCCTGTCTACCAGATCCAACCGTCTGCGGTACTCGATGGTGTGCTTGTCCTTGATGCGGTCGATACCCGTGCCAATTTGTTGGGTGCAGGACGGGTACTAGAAGAAGCCGCTTTCGATCCCTATCTGTTTGTGCGCGATGCCTACCTACAACATCGGGATAACCTCGTTCACGAGGCACAGCAAGCGCACGACGCAACGCCCATTTCTGCGCCTTCCAAGTGATTATTGCTCAATGAAGATGCGGATTTTGACTTTGTACTAAACAAAGAAAGGGGCTGGTGTTGACTCGTTTCTTTAAGATCAAGAGACAGTCAAAACCAGCCCCCTCTTTTTTTTTAGTACCCAATCCAAACATTGGATAGTCTTGATCCCTGAGCAGTGACCAGAAGGCCATGCGGGTGGTCTCATGCCTTTCTGACGCACATACAATCGTCGCGTCCGTGATCTCCGTATTCAGTCCTGTGCTCACAAACATGCCAAAACAAGAAAATACACCCGACGAACGTCGGGCCTGTCCGCGTTATCAGTGCGATATTCCCATCAAGATACTCGCTGCAGAAGGGGAGTTTCACGGGATCGCAATCAACCTGAGTCTATGCGGAATGCTGGCGTTAATGGAACAACAGGATGTGATTGGGTGTGATGTTGTTGTCAATGTTACCTTTAGGTTGCCAGAAAGGATACAGACTCTATCGCTGGATGCATACCTTAGGCGCAACCATGAGAATATTCTCGGACTTACCTTTTTACACATGACAGAGGACGATACTTCTCTGGTACAACAGTTCCTGCGAGGAAGAAATCACCTAGAAGTGACATTGAATAAATTAAACGAAATCGGGATTGCGTTGTCATCAAGTGTATCGCTTGATCATTTGTTAGAAATGATTGTTGTCTATGCCAAGGAACTCACACATGCGGATGGTGGCAGTTTGTACCTTAGGGTGGATCAGCGCCACGTGCGGTTTGCCATTGTCCGTAACGATTCGTTGGGTATCGCCATTGGTGGTCTTACAGGAACGAAGAATACATTGCCAATGGTACCTTTGTATATTGAGAATGGATCGCCGGATTTTCGCACCGTAGTATCTTCCTGTATCTTGAGGAGAAAGCTTCTCAGCATAGACGATGTCTATGATACAAAACGATACGATTTTTCACAGACCCATGCCTTTGATACGCTGAATCATTATCGTACCAAATCATGCCTAACGGTGCCAGTGATGGCGCATGGCAAAGATCCCGTGGGTGCGATTCAGTTGATCAATGCCATCGATGAAAACACAGGAGAAATCATTCCTTTCTCGAAAGAGAACGAACATCTTATGGAATCCATTGCTTCTCAGGCTATGATTGCCATCAGCAACCACAAGCTGAACGCCGAGATCAAGGAACAATTAGATTTTTATCATGGATTGATCGAAATCAACCATATTGCTACCAGTGATGATCCTTGGAAAGCAAGAATGGCGGGTGTTTTTGATCAAATTGTTTCAACTTTTCCTTCTATCCAGGGTCTTGCGGGTTGTGTTTTCATTTACTGTCGAGACGATCAGTGTGTAAACGGGAGCATTATAGAATACCTAAGGGGTCTTACCCCTGCACAGGCAGACTATTGCCGAGCCTGGTCTCTTCATGCGCAAGATACCCCTGCACAGCCCGATCGCCCGTTCCTGCTAGGTCATTACGCAGTGCCGATTGCCTCTGAGTTTGGCTATTTTGGTTCGCTGCATGTGATGCGAGAGACTGCAGAAATACCAGATCCATTATGCCGTTTCTTACAAGATGTTGGCCCTGTTTTGGCAGGGGTACTGTCTTGTGAACGTAGCAAAGTGGTCATTGCAGAGAGCGAACATTATCTAGAGGCCATTCTTGACAATGCATTGGACGGTATTATTGTCATGGATGAATCAGGGAAAGTGAATAAGTGTAATGCGGCCATCGTAGACATGTTTGGGTATGCACGAGAGGACTGGTTTGGTATGAGCCTCAACCAGGTCATTACCCTTCCCTCCGTGATACAGTCGTTTTCTGCTGCGTTCGATCAGGACGACGAAGTATTACACGATCCCCACAACAAACAGAGACTTCGTTGTCAAGGTCGGCGTGCCGATGGCAAAACAATCGATATTGACATTGGTCTCGTGGCATCCCGCTGGTGGGATGAGAGTAGGGTCACTGTTTTTTTGCGTGATGTGACCGCCGAGCAAAAATTTTTGCAGTCACTCAAAGATACCTTGGGTGCCGCAGAAGAAGCCAGCAAAATGAAAAGCGCCTTTCTGGCCAACATGAGCCATGAAATCCGCAGTCCCCTGAATGCCATCATAGGCATGACCGATTTAATACTCACGGGATCCTTACCACGAGAGGAGGAAATCAGCAACCTACAAATGGTGCTGAATGCAGGCCTGTCTTTACTAGACCTCATCAATGATATTTTGGATCTTTCTAAAATTGAAGCTGGTCATTTTGTGCTCGAATGTATACCGTTTGATTTGTGTGGCCGCGTTGAAGACGCATGTAGCACCATGGCGATCAAGGCACATCAGAAATCGCTTGATCTCTTTTGTGACATCGATTGGAATCTACCAGAGACGCTGCTGGGGGATCCCATGCGTCTTAAACAGATTCTCATCAATCTTATTAACAATGCAATCAAATTCACTGCTTCTGGTTTTGTGGCAGTGCGCGTTACCATAGACACCCCTCCGGTAGGCAAGGACAGCGATTGCGTTTTGCATATCTCCGTGACCGATACAGGGATTGGGATCTCAGCAGACAAGGTAGGTAACCCAAGTTGCCACCTATCAGGCGACGAAGACCGCATAAGAAATATGATATTTCAGGCTGCGAATTGAAAGCTGTGAGCCAGGACAAACAGAAATGCTTTTAATTCAAAACCAGCACTGGTAACTGCATGAATC
>CAIJYR010000251.1 GCA_903824965.1 uncultured Thiotrichales bacterium | reverse complement strand
TACAATATGTTACTATAATCATCTCGTCCATTTTACTTCCCCATCGGCAACCAATAGATTGATTACTATAAGGCTACATTAATCCATTACCTCTTGGAAGGATTCTGATGGTGGTCATAGGTGGCAACTTGGGTTAAGTACAGTACGGACTATTTTGATACCAGCACGGGATATTCGCATCGTTTCAGTGGCGTATCGATTCACGCGCAGGCCTTGCTCACCTTATTCGATCTGAATGGTCTATTGCAACCGCTGGTTTTAGAGTGGAGTTTATTATTGACCTTTTGTATCTTTTTTATCTCAGAGTATCTCTTGGATATTCTGTATGGATCGCTTGGCATTGAGAGCGACGAGTTGCGTATTCTGTTCAACATTACGCTACTGTCCTTCGTATTGATTACCATTTCCGCAGTGATTTTCCAATATGCGGGTTATTGGTATAACTGGATTATTCCAGTTGTGATGAACCAGGTATTTGATGCTGTGAAGAAGTTAAATAAATACTGGGCCGGTCTTCTTAAATGGAAGCGGTCGCTTTCTAAAAGGTGATCCAATTATGAGAACGATATTGTTATTGATGACCCTCTGTCTGGCATGGGCTTCTGCTGCTTGTGCCATACCCGTAGAAGTCCAAGACCAAAAGGTGACTATCAAGATCAATGGACACTCAAAAACGCTTTCTGTAGGTGACAAGCTGGATCTGAAAGAGGGTGAAACCCTGTGTTTCGAAAAGGGCCAGGGAAAGATCGTCATCGCCAAAAAATTCATCATCACAGGAACGTCGAATAGCCTCTGCTATCAGTCGCCCATCGCCCAGAGACAGTCAATACTCAATCAGTTGTGGGCTTCTCTAGAAAATAAATTCGGGAGAAGTAAAGCGCAGGCGACAGCAGGCGTGAACAGAAGCACCGATACGGTTGCTGTCACCATTCTGCACCTCCCTCGCAATCAATATTTGCCCTTTGTATTGCTTGTTGGAAAAACATGGGGAGAGGAAGCATTGCAAATAGATCTCATGGATGAAGAGGGACACCTTCTGCGAACAGTACGAGTCGATGCAGGGGAACAACCACGTTTTATAAAACTCATGCTTGGTGATTTGCCAGATCATGGAATGCTGCATATCCTTCCAGAGGGAGGTGGCGATACTCTGGCAGAGATTCCATTTGAGCGTGTGGATGTCAATTGCGCTGCCTGTACACCCCTGGCCCTGAAAGAGGTTTTACAGAACCTACAAGATGAAAGCTATATGCCCGCATTGCTTGCGCTGGAATGGATGATTGCTGATCGGATGAAATAAAGCAGCCCATTGTCGTCGATTACACCCATCCCCGCACTTCAGGGCGGGGTTTTTCGGAGACATTGATGATACGTCTACAAATCTATAAAGTCATTTTTATGCTTGGAGTGATTGGGTACACTGCTAGTGTGTGTGCAGGTGGCGAGTCTACGCAACCAGGATTTATACTTCCAGCGGTTCCAGAACCGAGCCCAGAATCTCCTATTGATCAGCGCACGCTCTTCATCCAGCATATTGTGCTAGAGGGAAACACCCTTTTTCCTGCACAAAACTTGCGATCCATTGTGCAACCCTATGAAGGGCGCGTTGTCTCTGTTACAGAACTAGAGAAACTACGGCAGCAGTTGGTTCATTATTACATCGATCACGGGTATGTCAATTCTGGCGTGGTACTCCCAAACGGTGCTTTGCATGATGGTGAATTGCATTTCCAAGTAATCGAAGGCAGGATGGACAACATCCAGCTGAAAGGCATGGAACGCTTGCGGGAGGGGTATGTTAAAAATCGTTTATGGAGCGACCCCAATAAACCATTTCGATTACAAGAACTACAGGAAAACTTTCAGGTGCTGTTGTCCGATCCGCTGATCAGCACCATGAAAGGATCTATCCTCCCTGGAGACACTCCTGGTCATTGCATCTTCGATGTGGAAGTCGGTCGCGCAACCCCCTATCAGTTGCATTTGTTTGCCAACAACCACAGACCCCCTTCGGTGGGCAGTGATGGGTACGGTTTCACGGGTCTTGTACAGAATATCACGGGGCTTGGCGATCAAATCAACTTTACCTTAATCGATAGCAAGGGAACCAACGAATACACAGGTGAGATCAGCGTACCCATCACAGATGCCAATACAACTCTGTTCGTTCGATTCGATGAAGGGGATTCTTCGATCATCGAAGAACCCCTGCAGACACTTGCTATTAAAAGCACTGTCAACAATGTAGAAGGCGGTATCCGCTATCCTGTCGTAAGAACCTTGGATCGCGAGCTTGCGCTTGGTTTCTCACTCGCCCTTCTGGAAAACAAGACCACCTTGCTTGGACAACCCTTCTCATTTGTTCCTGGGAACACATCAGGAAATACACAGGCGTCGGTGCTACAATTGTTCCAAGAGTATACACAGCGTTGGGACAATACAGCTCTTTCGTTACATTCCAGTTTGCATATGGGGATGGATGCATGGGGTGCCACAGTGGCGACTGCGCCACAATACCCTGGTGGCCGATTTCTTTCCTGGGTCGGACAGGCACAAGTGGCCCATAAACTCTCCGAACAAGGGACACAATGGCTAGCACGCAGCACGGTTCAATGGAGCGATTCTCCCCTTTTACCACAAGAACGTATGGCGGTTGGGGGATTCTCTACGGTACGTGGCTATCGCGAAAATCAGTTGGTGCGTGACCAGGGATACACCTTTTCCATGGAATTGCATTACCCTCTGTTCGGCGGTACAGACCCCAATGAAAAACAACACCTCACCATGATTCCCTTTGTAGATTATGGCAGAGCATGGAACCACAAAGACACTGCAACCACCCTTTCTTCGGTTGGCCTCGGTTTCGATTGGCAATTCAAACGGTTACATGCAGAGCTGTATTATGGGTATGCACTCAAGAGCAAGGAACCACAACCGCATAGAGATTTACAGGACAAAGGCATTCATTTCCAAGTGCGAATGGATCTGTTATAGAACTGTGTTACAACGCAACCAGTGGAGTCCAGCATGGGTAGGCGTTTCTTGATCATTGTTTTCTGTATGCTGTGTTCGATGGTACCGTCTGCTGGGGGTGCAGGGGATGATTTTGATACGCTCCTCTCTAAGGGGAACAAACATCTACAACAAGGCGAATATTTTCTAGCACTGCATGATCTCACGCTGGCGAGAGATCTGGCCATCCCTCCCACACAACAGGCAGAGGCAAATGGAATGCTCGGTGTGACGCATTATAAAATGCACCACCTGGATCAAGCCAATGGACTGTTGCACAAAGCCATCGATTCCGGCACGGGGAATCGCAACGATCGTGCACGATGGATAGCCACGTTAGCCAGTCTGCAAACGAGCCGTAAACAAACGGAAGAAGCACGTCAGCTGTATGCAGAGGCCATGAAACTGGCCGGTGATGATCCTGGCGTGCGTGCGAGCATCCGCCTCAGCCAACTACCTTTGCTAGATCCCAATCAGCGACTGGCAGCACTGGAGCAGATCCGAGACAACCTGAAGGATATCATCGATCCACTGGATCATGCCTGTCGTCTCTTAGACATTGGCATGACCGCGCAGACACTCGGAGCGGCTGGATTGCAGCTTGCCTATCACAGTTTAGACGAAGCCCGTAGCGCATTGACTGACCAGGAACCACGTTTGTTGGCCGACGCACTCGGTGGTCTTGCACAATTGTATGAAGATCAAAAACGCTATCAGGAGTCGTTACGCCTTAACCAGCAGGCTATGGCAGCACTCAGAGACTTAGAAGAACATGATTTGTTGATCGGATTAGAATGGCGCCAAGCACGTTTGTATCGTTATTTACAAAAGCCCGCATTGGCTCTGGCCGCCTACCAACGCGCCATCGAACACATTGAAGCCATCCGTCAAGACATTCCCATCGAATACAACAATGGTCGATCTTCGTTTCGTGATACCCTCGAACCGGTCTATCTTGGTTTTGCGGATCTACTGTTGTCCGAGGCGAGTTACGCAACGGATGCTACAAAAACAGCCTTATTGTACCGTGCGCGTACCACCGTCGAACTGATCAAGAAATCAGAGATGGAAGATTTTCTGGGGGGGCGTTGTGCGGTGCATGGAAACGATAACACGTTACTCGAAGAGAGCGATCCAAGCGTCGCCATTCTCTATCCGATCATCTTGCAGGATCGCTTAGTATTGCTGTTCAGCAATGGCAAGGAAATGCAGCAGTTCGTCCAAACCGTCCCTGCCAACGTTTTAGAGGGGACTGCCCGTCGTTTGGCCTTTCGTCTGCGCACGAACAGCAGCGACATCCAATCTGTTGCGAGACAACTGTATGAATGGTTGATTGCTCCAGCGGAGTCTTGGCTGCATAAGCATCCTATCAAAACATTGGTCATCGTACCCGATGGGGTCTTGCGCCTCATTCCACCCGCCGTCTTGTACGACGGCACACAGTACCTGGTTGAGAAATATGCGCTGGCCATTTCTCCTGGCCTGTCGTTGGGGGAAAGCAAACCGATCCAACCCCACAGCATCCGGTTTTTAGTGGCTGGCATGAGTGAACCGGGTGCGGTCGTGGAACACTTACCGCAGAACATGACACGAACCCTTGCACATGCGGTGGAACGGGGCATTGCACTGGGTAACGATGTGCTGTCCAGTCGAGCACTCCATACGGGGGAGGCTACCACCGACACGGATCCCCTCCGTGGCACAGATCTAGAATCCCTAAGAAGTCCCTCGGTACTGAAGCATATCCAAGATCGATTGAAGCTACCCGGTGTGGTCAGAGAGGTTGAGACGCTAAGCGCAACACTGCCTAATACGCTCATCATGAATACTACGTTTACACTCTCGCGGTTCACGCAGGAACTCGAACAACATGCCTATTCCGTGGTACACATTGCCTCCCATGGTGTATTTGGGGGAACCGCAGAGAGCACGTTCATTATGGCCTCGGACAACATTATCGACATCCATGATCTAGAACGATTGCTCCAATCCAAGAAGTTTCTGGATCAGCCTGTGGATCTTTTAACCCTCAGTGCTTGCCAAACTGCCGAGGGCGATGATCGTGCTCCGATGGGTTTGAGTGGGCTTGCACTCAAGGCCAAAGTACGCAGTACATTGGGTACGTTGTGGCCCCTGTCCGATCGGGCGGCACCCATCATCATGGAGGCGTTTTACAAGGGACTGTTGGAACCAGGTGTCAGCAAAGCACAGGCACTGCGCCAGGCGCAGCTATCCCTACTCGCACAGAAAGAGTTTTCCGCTCCTTTCTATTGGGCACCGTTTATCTTGGTGGGAAATTGGGAATAATGTTATGAATATCAACACATTGCAGTGCACACTTTTGTCCATTGGGATGCTGGTATGGTGTGCGATGCCATCCGCACGGGCGTTGGGTGGTATTGCAACCGATGGCACCATGGGCGTGCAGCAGACTTTGAGTGGCACCACCGTGACGATTCCACAAGGTATGGGAAAAACGGTCAACAATACTGTCTTTCACAGCTTTACCCAATTTAACATCGATGGGGGTCAAACGGTTCTTTTTACAGAAAACACAACGAACACCCTCGACCATGTTATTACCCGTGTGACCGGCGGTTCTGCGTCGGACATTGAGGGCATATTGCGATCGACCCCGGGTGGACATGCGGATTTTTATCTTAACCCAAGTTGCCACCTATGACCACCATCAGAATCCTTCCAAGAGGTAATGGATTAATGTAGCCTTATAGTAATCAATCTATTGGTTGCCGATGGGGAAGTAAAATGGACGAGATGATTATAGTAACATATTGTA
>CAIJYR010000250.1 GCA_903824965.1 uncultured Thiotrichales bacterium | reverse complement strand
GCAGCATTGGGTCTGTTGTGGACGTTGTCCTCGTTGTTTGCAGTGTCTTTGGCAGGTGCCTTGGCTTTGCTGTGGACATTGTCCTCGTTGTTTGCAGTGTCTTTGGCAGCAGCATTGGGTCTGTTGTGGACGTTGTCCTCGTCGCTTTCGGCGTCTTTGGCAGCAGCATTGGGTTTGTTGTGGACGTTGTTCTCAGAGGCGGCGTGCGTGTTGATAGGCATCGGCACACCCTCTGCGATGCTTGCAACCATCGAATCCGCCTGCGAACGAGGCGCACGAACCACTTTGATCGGTGTTTCGCTGACGGTATCTTCGTCGCTTGTACGGGCTGCCAGGCGTTGTGTAGTGCCCTGCGGTAGCCAAACGGAGGTACCTTCGGGGAGGGCGACACGGCCCTTCACTGCACGCGTGGTCAGAGACGCATTGATCTCTGTGAGTGTGTCTAGGGTGACACCATAGTTGCGGGCGATTGTATAGAGGGAGGCAGCATGATCCAACGCGACCTTTTCCCAACGGAGAGGTTGCTCACGGTGCACCGGCCCAAAGTAACGATCCGCGTTGCGTGCTACTTCGCGGGCGGCGAGAAACTCTACGTAGTAGTTGCGCGAATCGAACCCAAAGAGGGCACCTTCGTACTCGTTGAGGATCTTCGGAAAGTTTGTACCTACCTTGGATTTTGCATTGCTCATCCCACCGATGCCATGGTTGTAGGAGGTGATGGCAAGTCCCCAGTCTCCGAGCTGCTCGTAGGCATGGGCAAGATAACGAGCGCACCCCTCAGCGGCCAACACGGGGTCGTAACGTTCGTCCACCGCAGCATTTACATTCATGAGGAAGGTTTTTGCGGCGGGCAAGGTAAACTGCCAGATACCGACCGCCCCAGCACCAGAACGGGCACCGGCTTGGAAGGAAGACTCTATGTGTGGCAGATACGCCAGATCCTCCGGTACCCCGTGTGCGTGGAAGACGGTGCGGAAGAGGGCATCGTACCGGCCGCTGATCTTCAGGCCCTCCAAGAATTTTTCGCGAACCCCTGACTGAATGCGCACCCGTTCGTGTGCACCCGCTAGATCGGGGATGGCACCTACGGCCCTGAATCGATCCAGCAACGCTTGCTCATTAGAATCGAGATCCTCGCCGACAGCCACCTTTTGTTCAAGAATGTGGAGGCGATGTACCAGATCTTCGACGTGTTCACGGATAAAGTCGTTTCGGTTGACCCCTCCCCCTGAGTGGGAGTCAGGCAGGGTCAGCACTTCATACACCACCCCTGGGTTGTTCATATCGTGCAGCGCAATTTGCCGACGGCCCCACACGCCAAAGACGTGTGTCCAGAAATTGACCCGTGATGCAAGCTCCACTTGGTATGGAAAGGGATCATCTGCGGCAACGTTCAGTGCAAAAGCTTCGTTGGGTAGGTCTTGATCGGCGTCACTGAAGGAGGGTACAAGAGAAAAGGCCAGTGAAAAAGCGACCCCACTCGCTATCAGGAATTGCACATACTTTTTACGCATCTATTTACCCCCAAAGAAAGCTATGCACGTTTAGGACACCTCGCGCTGTAGAACCCAGAACAACACGAAGTCCATAACAGAAACGCACCCATCCCGGATACCGGCGTAAACGAGTCAGGTATTCGAGACGGGTACATTCCAGAAGATTGCAACCACGTTTAAAAAGTGCAAACACGACTACCAGAAAACCAGCAAACGACCTGCCTCTACTTTGTTTTCAAAGAGTTTCAGCGGACGCTCCCCCTTTTCTGTGCAGTTGCCGGTGGTCACATCGAAGGACCATTGGTGTTTCGGACAGGTAAGACGTAGGCCGTCCAGTGCCAGATGCGGGATGTCGGTTACTTGGTGGGGGCAACGACTGTCGTAGACCCGCACCACATCGCCACTCCGATAGATATAGAGGTGGCGTCCATCACAGGTACGATAGGTAATTCCACCTTCTGTGGTCTCGCTGATGGGCATGATGTCATGCCAAGATTTTTCAGCGTTGAGGTTCTCGGGACGGAACTCAGGGATGTCCATTTCTAGCAAAATATCCACTGCCCAGACGATCTTGGCCAACCCAAGTGCGGGGAACGCCATCAAGAGCGCATCCAAGATTTCGGCTGGTGTTACTCCATCACGTAATGCACGCGCAAGATATTGGCGAAAACCCTTATCAGTCTGGGAATAGACCTTAGTGATCACTGAAATGAGATCGCGGGTCTTCGGGTCAAGGTGCTTACCTGCTTCCTTCAGGAACTTAAAGTAGGGCAACACGGCATCGGGACGTGCGCTGATCAAATAATTTAAAGCATCACTCATGGAGGGATATCCTTTAAGGTCGGTAGGTCTATCGATTGGGTCTGTTGTGTCAATCCGTGCCCTTCTAGAAGGGCGATGGGCAAGAGAGATCGTTTCCCGTCTCCCGTTGTAGCACTTACGCGCCTGGTGAGGAACGCACGCTAGTCTCGCTCCCTTCGCATGGCAACGTATCGCATATAGGGTAGCCGATGAACTGGGGAGTTGCACGTATTTCTTAGAAATGCCCTGCAAAAAGGGATCGATCTTAGGCGGTGTTGTGCAATGTCTCTATTTTTTTCAATTAGATATCGAATATCGAAGGTGCCGAGGTTGTGCACATGGTTGGGGACAGCAACATGGTTGACGTGTCCTAACATCTCGGCTACCATTGTCGCAGTTGCTTACCGTTTGGTTAGGCAGTTTGGGGCCATAGCTCAGCTGGGAGAGCGCTTGCATGGCATGCAAGAGGTCGGCGGTTCGATCCCGCCTGGCTCCACCATCATTATGAGGAATTGCCATCGGTCACGGCTCGGAGGTTGTGGCGGAAACGCGAGACCCTGAAGGATCCGGTGGTTTCATCTTTGAAACCCCTGTGCGTGGCTGTGGGGTGGTTTAGAGTATTGTGTTTTCTTGTTGTAGCCGTGCGTGAATCGGGGGCTGTTCACTCAACGGTTGGTCTGCGCTCCTGTGTCCCCATCGTCTAGACGGCCTAGGACATCGCCCTTTCACGGCGGTAACAGGGGTTCGAATCCCCTTGGGGACGCCAATTATCCCCTCGCTTCATCTGTTCTGCTTGACTCGTGCGCGTTGTCTGGCAAAAGTGTGTCTGTCATCGTCTCTGTGACGGTTGGCTGTGTTGTGTGCTGTTACCGTGTGCGGTCTCCATTGGGTGAACAAAACAACTCCATGATCAACTCTGTGTTTCCACCGCTTGAGATTCGCGGTCGTAGCCTACTCCCCATTATTCAAGGTGGAATGGGTGTCGGGGTTTCTGCGCACCGCCTGGCCGGTACTGTCGCGAGAGAAGGTGCGGTGGGTACTATCGCGAGTGTCGAACTACGTCGACTGCATGCAGACATCATGGAACAGACCGGCGCTTCTAAGAACCACGAAATACAGGCTGCAAGCAATTTGGTGGCGCTTGATCGAGAGGTGAGTGCGGCACGCGAGATTGCAGGTCCAAGTGGTTTTATTGCCGTCAATGTGATGCGAGCCGTAAAACACTACACCGATTTGGTGCGGCAAGCCTGCAAAAGCGGTGCTAATGCCATTGTGATGGGGGCTGGTTTGCCCTTTGACTTGCCAGAGTTGACCAAAGAACATGACGATGTTGCCCTGATTCCCATCCTGTCTGAGGAACGTGGTGTGCGTGCTGTCCTCAAGCGTTGGATGCGTGGTGGACGTTTGCCGGATGCCATCGTGATTGAACACCCGCGCTACGCCGGGGGTCACTTGGGGGCCACCCGTATCGAAGACATTGATGATCCAAAGTTCGACTTCTCTCGGGTTTTGGATGCGATCCGTGATGTGTTTACCCAGCTTGGATTGGCAGTTGACCGGGTGCCTTTGATTCCTGCAGGCGGCATTAACTCTTTCGAGAAAATGAAGGAGATGTTTGCGCTGGGTGCGCGTGGTGTGCAGATTGGCACCCCCTTTGCCGTCACCACGGAAGGGGATGCGCATGATACTTTCAAAAAGGTTTTGGTTTCTGCAACGCGCAAAGATATCATTACTTTCATGAGCACTGCGGGTCTGCCGTGTCGTGCGGTGTTGACTCCGTGGCTGAAGCGCTACTTGCGTAATGAAGCCACCTTGCGCTTCAAGGCAGTTCCTGGCGAGGGAAGTTGTGTTCGTAACCTGGAATGCCTTACTTATTGTGGATTGAGAGATGGTCAACAAGAGGCTGGACAGTTCTGTATCGAGACCCAACTCGCTGCCGCACAGAAAGGTGATCTGCGCCAAGGATTGTTCTTCCGTGGTTCCGAGGAACTGCCGTTCGGTCATGAGGTTCGATCTGTGCATGAACTGCTAGACTATTTACTGACGGGCCATAGGCCTGAGACGCCACCCGCATTGACCGTCTAATGGTTATTTTGCATCCATTCACGCGTGGTTTCTGATCCCAATCCCATGGCTCCTCCTGACTCCACTCATCGTACAAGTCCTCTGTTTCCGGATCTGCTGGCGCTTCCCTTTGGGTTTGTCCCGATTCCTGTGCATTCGTCTGTTCTGGCTTTTGCACTGAATCATATTTTTGCGTGTCCTATTCGGGATGGAGAGCTGGATTTCTTGGTGGGTCGAGTGGTCGCCATCCAGGTGCACGATGCGCGTCTACATTTTCGTCTCACTCTGTCTGATCGTCAGTTGGCTGCTGCCAACGAGGGTGTCACCGACCTTACGGTGGGAGGATCCTTGTACGACTTGCTGTTGCTCGCGACCGGGCGTGAAGATCCTGATACACTCTTTTTTCAGCGTCGTCTTCTGTTAGACGGTGATACGGAACTGGGTCTGTACGTAAAAAATTTCCTGAATCGCCAAGACCCTCAAGAGTTTTTGCCAGCCCCGTTGCGATTAGCACTGCCTCACTTGGTACCGCTCTACGCGCGTCTTTTTGGGAAGTAGTAAGGCATATCACAGGGAGAGGATGAGACGAACATTCTTACAACCAAACAGCCGGTGTAGCTCAGTCGGTAGAGCAACTGATTCGTAATCAGTAGGTCGGAGGTTCGATTCCTCTCTCCGGCACCAATATAAACAACGGGTTACAGACTGAAAACTGTAGCCCGTTTTTTCATGGTAGACGCATAGTAGACTACGTAAACGCTGGGTCTTTCGCGTCTACCACTGAAAAATATTTTTGCCGTGCTGAACTGTGCACACCCCCTCCACTGCGCGGTTGTGCGGTGCGGTGAGGAGGATACCGTCAACGCAGTCAGGTATCATCGTTGTGCTCTCACAAGCCAAGCACTACCGGAGACTGCTCCGGTCGTGTCCTTGTCCTGTGACGGCATGGCCTTCTGAGCGCCGTAAACGGGCCTGGGTGCCGCGTGACTGCGTGGGCTGTACGATTGGGTGGGTACAGGCCGTAAGCAGCACCAGGCGTGGGTGCTGTGGGTATGG
>CAIJYR010000249.1 GCA_903824965.1 uncultured Thiotrichales bacterium | reverse complement strand
TACAATATGTTACTATAATCATCTCGTCCATTTTACTTCCCCATCGGCAACCAATAGATTGATTACTATAAGGCTACATTAATCCATTACCTCTTGGAAGGATTCTGATGGTGGTCATAGGTGGCAACTTGGGTTAAGTACGCAAAACCGCAGGGAGTTGCACAATGAGACTGGTTGGTAACTGCAAAGATTCTCCTTCTTCCAGCCAACCGATACCAGACTCAGCCGCCTCACGACAAGCGGTAGCAATGGCTTCTGGTTGACCCGCCGCAAATAACAGTTCCCGACCAGCTTGAAGCGCCGAAGGATAATCACAAAAGAACGCTTTTACATCTCTTTGCAATTGGTTCTCCAGATGACGGTAGGGAGTATGTCGCCCGAACTGCCATTGCGCGAAATACACACGCAGATCGTTCATGCGCGATCGACGTATTTTTTCCAACAGTATATCGGCATCGGGTTGCCTGGCTTTTATCAATCGCAGTGCAGCGGGAATCGATCCAAAGGCGGCAACGAGTTCATCCGCATGGACTACCTCACAGCGATCGACTTCCCTGCCAAGCGAGAGGTAGAGAGTCCACAATTCGTCTAAGCAGGCGCGATGCTGTTCGACCTTTTCTTGCGCCTTGTCTCGACGAATAGTCTTTTCTTGTCGCGGAGCCAGAGATATTGGTTGTAGGGGACGAAGAATATTGCGGCGATTGATCTCACGATCCAATAAGAAACGCTGTTCTGCATCCTTATCTTTGAAGACATAGAAAATACCAGGACCAACCGGTATAGGATCTTCGTTTAGGCTTTCCGACAGGTAGGCACGCAATTCTCCTTGTGTATAATATTTCTGGAAAGTATTGCGAGTGGTCAGGACACCATCACCATACGGTTTGCCACGCAATGCCTCAGGATTCGCCAGCATAGCGGATACCACCAGAAGTTCCTCGGCCAGGTGATACGCTCCTTGGAGAGCCGCCAAACGTTCCTCAGTATCCTCAATGACATTGATCACAAATCCTAGCGTAATGATCTGCGCTGTGTGCTTTGTTTCGTTTGGCGCATAGTGAGGATCCCAACCTGCGGCGGTGATGCCATTCTCACGGAGTCCCCGCAGATCGTCACCTCGTCCACAGCCGTAGTCAAAAATGGTTTTCGATCCATCCAGGAAACCGAATCGCGCCAAGGTTTGGATGGGTGCGGAAAATCCATAGCGAGTCAGTGCAGTACGATGACGCTGGATAGGAGCATCGACTCCCTCTTCTTCTGTAGCACTCGTCACCTCTGATTCATCGTTGCCGATGGGAAGGAGAGAATGATCAACCACTCTATACCCACGCTGTGCTAATAATGCCGCCCATGCACGCTGGAAGCCAATCCGTAGGGGATCATGGAATAGACCGATCTGTTCAGCTGCAGAGGTCAGTGCAGAAAACTCAGCCCGCTGTGGGTGATCGTGGGATAACAACAATTCTTTGCGGTGCAATAATGGTGGGTTCAACGAATCGGCATAGCTACGAAATGTGACAACTTTTGAATCTAGGTCAATCGTCCAGTATCGACGCAGTACAGGGAAGCCCTCATAGAAGAATCCAGGATAATCAAGCAAAGTGAGACGATTTTTGTCTTGACCAAGCTTGATGACATTAAAGTCGCCTCCCATCTGAGCAGAGGCCAGTGTTGATGCTTTTTTTATCAGTTCTTGTTGTGGCGCGTCAAGTTCCTCAATGACGCTGCAATGCACGTACACATGCTGGGCGACATTCTTGCCTATCTTATTCATTGACATTTTGTTCGATTGTTTTATGCAGGACAATTACCGTAAGAACAATCTCTCCGCCGTTGTGAGAGATAATATCAACGTTCTTGACGATCCACTGAGGTGCCGAAATCCAAAGCGGTTGTAGAACGCTACTGCCTGATCGTGTTTAGCATCAACGAGTAGTGCGAATGAGGCAGGTGCTGCGGTCATTGCCTTTGCGGTTGCATCGGCCAGCACCGCCTTGCACAATCCACGTTCCTGAAAACGACAATGACGGCAAGTCGTCCAATACGAACAACGGGCATTGTAGGATAGCGCGGCAACCGACGCATCTCTTCAAGTAGCAAATCCGAGGTCAGGATACAGGCTGATGCAAGCGTGTAGTAGCCTACAACCTGGTTTGTGGCACATTCGACCGCTACAAAACAGTTCGTAATGCGTCTCTTGATGTCCTGCGTGACATACGCACGGAAATACTGATCGAGCTGCGCTTCACCACAATCAAATGTTGAACGATCGTGGCCTGCCAAGGCTTCAAGGCGGAAAGGAGCACTCACTCATCACCAAACAATTCGCGGCGTTTCTCAAAGGCTCGACGAAGAGCATCGTTCGGCTCCGGTGGATTGAGGATGGTATCAATGAAGACTCCGTACTCCTCTACCGAGAGGCGGATAATTTCTGTGGTTTCGATGGTCTGCCGCGCAGCCTCACTCGATGCCGTCACGATAAAATCGGTCAGCGTTCTTCCCTGTATCTCGGCGGCTCGCTTCAGCATGGCATGTACATGGGCAGGCACACGGGCTTCAAGGCGTTTTTCTGTTTTCACGCCGATAGTATACGGCATTCTGCCGCACAAAATCTCGATCCTTGTTTAGGTTGGAGGGAGAGTATCCCTGCTCCCGCCCGACTTAAGAACACCAAAATGTCTCGGCAATCTTGTTGACCAACAATCAGTCGAAACCAACACTATCAGATGGCATCCGGTTACTCTGCACCTGCAACCGATGGACTCGGATACCCGTTCCCCACGTCCCTCCCCAGCAGCACTGGCAGCACCTCGAACGATGGCGCATCGCCCTACCGATTCACTTCGTCCGGCATGGCACCGACGCCGTTTATGCAGATGGCTTCTCCTTCTGCATCGACATCGCCATCCTTCACAGACTCGACCACGACCGCAGACACCACCAATGCCACAGGGCTAGAACCAAGCGCGTTGATGAAAATGGTCTCTCCGTCCAGCGACGCTGCCGTGTGGTTGTGCGAGCGAGGGGGAGGGAGGTGTTACGCGAGAGGTGTTACGCGAGAGGTGTTACGAGGGATTCGGCTTGTCACACACTAAGTTGTTGATTAATAAAGATATGCCAGAACAGCCCCATCT
>CAIJYR010000248.1 GCA_903824965.1 uncultured Thiotrichales bacterium | reverse complement strand
TACAATATGTTACTATAATCATCTCGTCCATTTTACTTCCCCATCGGCAACCAATAGATTGATTACTATAAGGCTACATTAATCCATTACCTCTTGGAAGGATTCTGATGGTGGTCATAGGTGGCAACTTGGGTTACTTATCAGAATATTCGCAATCTATTTCTTGTGTTCGGGTTTGTTGGCGTTTTGCTGATCATTGCCATGGGTGGGATGATTCTGTACAGTATGAAAAAAGTATTCAACGAGATCCGGAAGATCAGCAGTGAGTTGTCCAATGCGTCGGCTCAAGTCGCCGGTACTGCGGAAGCGTTGAGTCAGTCAACCAGTGAACAAGCCGCCAGTGTCGAAGAAACCAGCGCAGCCGTTGAGCAAATGCATGCTTCGATTACCCAGAACGCCGACAACGCAAAGGTGACGAACAGCCGTGCAACCCAGGTTGCATCCGATGCCCGTGAAGGAGGAGGAGCAGTCACCGAAACGGTTTCTGCGATGAAGCTCATCGCCTCTAAGATCGGCATCATCGACGATATCGCTTACCAAACCAACCTGTTGGCACTGAATGCAGCGATCGAAGCAGCCCGTGCAGGGGAGCACGGAAGAGGTTTTGCAGTGGTGGCTTCTGAGGTTCGTAAACTCGCAGAACGTAGCCAGGTAGCCTCGCAGGAAATTGGCGATCTGGCAACCAACAGTGTACATCTCGCCGAACAAGCAGGAAAATTGCTAAGTACCATGGTACCCAGCATCACGACGACCGCCGATCTGGTCCAGGAAATAGCCTCTGCTTCCAAGGAACAATCCACGGGCGTTGGTCAGATTAATTCCGCCATCAGTCAACTCTCTCAAGTGACGCAAACCAATGCCAGCGCCTCTGAAGAACTGGCCGCCACTGCAGAAGAACTGAGCATGTATGTTGGTTCCCTCGAAGCATTGATCGCTGTTTACTTTTCTTCTTCCAAAGAGGGGGTCGTACATCCACCACGGGTACACACAGCAGTTCACAATACGCAGCCGAAACCGCTCGCACGATTCAACGGTTTACAGGCAACGTCCCTCAAGAAAGGCATGACCAACAAATCGTCCGATGATTTTGGCGATTTTTAAACGGGCCTTTTTATACCTGTTCACGATAGCCCTGATGGGGGTATCGGCCGCAGGGTGGGCTGTATCGGTTCCTCCTTCGGTGCAGGTTACGGACGCGGTCGGGAATCGTGTGCATTTGTCGGCCCCGGCGCGTCGGGTGGTTGGTCTTGCACCCAACATCACCGAGTTACTCTATGCCGCTGGGGTTGGCCCGTTTGTGGTTGGGGTTGCCGATCACAGTGACTATCCGTTGGTTGCCCGTGCGCTGCCCGTCGTCGGCGGCGCGGGTCGAATCGATTTTGAGCAAATGCTTGCGCTGCACCCCGATCTGGTGGTGGTATGGGGCAGCGCGACCCCAACAACCCAGCTAGGACGCCTGCGACGATTGGGATTTGCGGTGTATGTCAGCGAACCACACACGATCGCAGATATCGCCGAAGAACTGAAGCGGTTTGGGCAACTGGCGCATACCGAGAGCACCGCCAACACAGCAGCCGATCGTTTTTTGCGTGAACTATCCGATCTACGAACACGCTATAGCCAACGTCCGTCTGTGTCTGTGTTTTATGAGGTTTGGGATCATCCGTTGATGAGCGTAGGTGCTGAGCATCTTCTCTCGCGGGTGATTGAACTGTGCGGTGGACGCAACATCCTCACAGAACACGGAAATCTCGCGCCTACGATCAGCCTGGAGACCGTCTTGGCCGCAAATCCAGAGGCCATCGTAGCGAGCGAGGTGCCTGGCTGGCTCAATGACTGGCGTGCTTGGCCACGACTCACCGCTGTTGACCGTGGCAATCTTTTCGAGGTTTCGGGCGATCTCCTCCAACGCCACACGCCACGTCTGCTGGAGGGTGCACGCCTGCTTTGTGAAGCACTCGAAACCGCTCGACAAAGATTGCACAGAGCCACCGTACAGTGATTACATCAGCAAGCATAAACCTAAAGGCGGGGGTGGTTGACGCGTACACGCAGAGACTGCAGTGCTTCTGACTGTGTAGCCAACAGGGATTCTTGTTGTTCGATGACCTGTTGTTGTTCCTTCACCCGATCATACAAGCCCTGAATCGCTGCCATACAAGTACCATTGGCATCAATCTCGGATTGCTGTTGAGCAATACCAAATTGCTCGTAAATGTCCTGTCGCATAACAGGCTACCTACCTATTTGGTCTCTTCTGGGTGTCCCACGATGCGTTCTAGTTCGGAAATCGCAATGGCCTGTGCATCTAGCAGTTTTTTATTGCGTTCAATACGGGCTGTATTTTCCTGCACCAACTCATTCGAGGAGCACATGGAGCGAAGCGTAGTGCGACGAGCCCCGCGTAGCCGTGAGGGCCGTACGTTTTGTCGATGTCCGCAGCCGTATCGCGGGCTGAGACAAAACGTAAGGCAACCGAGCACGGCGTAAAGCCATTT
>CAIJYR010000247.1 GCA_903824965.1 uncultured Thiotrichales bacterium | reverse complement strand
TGCGTTGCAACCTGGCAGCGAGGGGAGCCACACCGTTCGACACTTGAGCGGTGTGCGTCACTAGGCCCGTAAGGGCATTTGGAAAAGTAAAATGGCCGTCTTTGTGTTGGACAAAAGAAAACAACCGTTGATCCCTTGCAGTGAGAAACGGGCAAGAAAGCTCTTGCAAGCGGGACGTGCCCGTGTGCATCGGCGCTTCCCGTTCTCAATCCGAATCATTGACCGTAAGGTAAGCGATTGCGTAGTACAACCACTCACGATCAAACTGGATCCAGGCAGTAAGACCACGGGCATTGCTTTGGTGCGCGAAAGCGAGACGGTTGATGCTGAAACAGGAAAGGTCAAAAACACCGTCAACGTGGTGCACGATAACGAAGGTTCCCGCGCCTACGTCTGCGCATTTGCCTTCGTGTAGTAAGGGCTTCGCTGATCTGGCGGCCACGGTGCGTTAGCTCCATCAGGTTGACCACGGTTCTTGAACCGTACCAAGCCAGAGGGCTGGCTTGCGCCTAGTCTGCAACAGCGAGTAGATACCACCCAGGTATGGGTTGACCGTCTACAACGTCTTGCACCCATTGCAGCGATTGCTCAGGAACTAGTACAGTTCGACATGCAGCAAATGGAAAACCCCGAAATCTCCGGTGTGGAATACCAACAGGGTACCTTGGCAGGCTACGAAGTTCGTGAATACTTGCTGGAGAAATGGGGGCGTGAATGTGCCTACTGTGGTGCGAAGGACGTGCCATTGCAGATAGAGCATATCCACCCAAAGGCCAAAGGGGGTGGAAATCGTATCAGCAACCTCACACTGGCCTGTGAGCCTTGCAATAAGAAAAAAGGCGCACAAGAGGTTGAGAAGTTTCTACTGAAAGACCAGAAACGGCTTGACCGGATCCTGGCACAAGCGAAGCGTCCCCTGAAGGACGCTGCCGCTGTCAACGCGACCCGTTGGGCGCTGTTCCATACGCTCAAGGAGACGGGTCTCCCAGTGACGAGCGGATCGGGTGGTTTGACCAAGTTCAATCGGTCAAGGCTGGCGATTCCAAAAACACACGCATTGGATGCCGTGTGTGTTGGAAAGGTAGGTACTGTTGAAGAGTGGCAGAAACCAACTCTGGCACTCAAAGCAATCTCGCTCGCTGCGTACTTGGGAACGCGCACCACCGATCCCACATTGAAGAGATGTGGGCGGATCAGAAACCTGCGCTGTTACAAACGGTGTGGCTGCGTCATGAACCCGGGAAGATTGAACGGTACAATCACGGTGCAGTAGACCGTCAGAGCAGGTCGTTTGTGAAAGAGGAATTGCCATCGGTCACGGCCAGGATGTTGTAGCGGAAACGCGAGAGCCTGGAGACCCCGATGGGTTCACCCTTGAAACCCAAGGGCCTAGAGCCATGGTGTGGTTTAGAGACAGCAGGCATCCCCTTGAAACGTACCAAGATTGGCTATACCTGTCGGCAGTGCGGTGGCAAATCTCCCAAATGGTCTGGCCAGTGTCCCGATTGCGGCGTCTGGAACACCCTAGAAGAAACCATCGAATCTCCCAATGCTCCCCCCCGTTCGGCTCGTTTTGCCATCGCCGGCGTAGAAGCGGGCAGTATACAGTCATTGGCACGCGTCCGATCTGGCGAGGATGTACGCAGATCCACAGGACTCGATGAACTGGATCGGGTTTTAGGAGGTGGCGTCGTAGAAGGATCCGTGGTGCTCATCGGCGGAGATCCCGGCATTGGCAAATCGACCCTGCTCCTCCAAGCGATGGCTGACCTCCATGCACGCTTGCCCGTCCTCTATGTGACCGGCGAAGAATCCTTGCGCCAAGTCTCTCTGCGTGCACACCGACTCGGACTCGGAGAGGTCGAACTGCCTGTCATGGCAGAAACCAACGTGGAAGCCATTTTAACCGTAGCTACAGCGTCCCAACCGCGAGTGATGGTCATCGACTCGATCCAAACGGTCTACACAGAATGGCTGCAATCGGCACCTGGATCCGTCGCACAGGTGCGGGAGAGCGCAGCACAACTGGTACGTCATGCCAAAGGCACCGGCACCGCATTGTTTCTCGTTGGGCACGTGACCAAAGAAGGCGCACTGGCCGGGCCAAAAGTCTTAGAACACATGGTCGACACCGTACTCTATTTCGAGGGCGACACCGGCAGCACCTTCCGGTTAATCCGCGCCATCAAGAATCGTTTCGGGGCTGCCAATGAATTAGGCGTCTTCGCCATGACCGAGCGCGGATTGCGTGGTGTGAGCAATCCCTCCGCCATCTTCTTGTCACGCAACGATGAAGAAACCCCAGGCAGTGTGGTTCTCGTCACACGAGAGGGCACACGCCCTCTTCTGGTCGAGGTGCAAGCCCTGGTTGACGAAACCCACGCCCCTGTACCACGCCGTGTGTGCTTGGGCCTGGATCCCAGTCGTTTGGCAATGCTACTTGCGGTTTTGCACCGTCACTGTGGCGTCGTAACGTATGACCAGGATGTGTTTATCAACCTGGTGGGTGGTGTTCGGGTAGGGGAGACGGCCGCCGATTTGCCGGTATTGGCGGCGGTGCTTTCGAGTCTGCGGAATCGTGCGTTGTCACACGGATTGGTTTTGTTCGGTGAGGTCGGCCTTTCTGGGGAGATCAGACCTGTTCCAGGCGGCCAAGAGCGCCTCCGCGAGGCCATTACGCACGGTTTTACCCGTGCCATCCTCCCAAAAGCCAACGCTCCCAAAAAACCTATGGAGTGCATTGAGATCGTGCCCGTGCAATACCTGCAAGAAGCCCTGGATGCGCTGTAAAAGATGGGATCGTAGCCCCGTCCTGCGGTTCTGAGCTTGACACCCGACAAGTTTGGCAAAATACCATGAACGGATAACAAGCTGGTTTGGCACTACCTAGCGTTCAAGCCTCCCATGCAGATGTATTTGATTTCTAGGTATTCGTCGATGCCGTGTCTGGAGCCTTCTCGACCGAAACCAGACTCTTTGATGCCTCCAAAGGGGGCAACCTCGGTGGAGATCAAGCCCTGGTTGATTCCGACCATGCCGTACTCCAATGCTTCGGAGACGCGCCAGACCCGCCCAATGTCGCGTGCATAGAAATAGGCAGCCAATCCATAGGGTGTATCATTGGCCATTTGAATCGCTTCTGCCTCGGTCTGGAAGCGCAGTAGGGGTGCCACAGGCCCAAAGATTTCTTCAGAGACGCACCTCATTTGTGGAGTCACGTCGGCGAGGACGGTCGGTTCGTAAAAAGTCCGACCGAGCGCGTGACGTCGACCACCACACAGGATCTTCGCACCCTTGGCCCGTGCATCCTCCACCAACGATTGGACTTTCTGGACGGCAGCCTCGTTGATCAAAGGGCCTTGTTGGGAATTCGCGATCCCTGGCCCAACCTCCAGTGCTCGCACGGCAGCCACCAAGCGTTCGGCAAACGCCTCGTAAATGCTGGATTGGATCAAAAAGCGATTCGCACAGACGCACGTTTGCCCACTGTTGCGGTACTTAGAGGCCAACGCCCCCTGTACAGCCGCTTCCAGATCGGCATCGTCAAAGACAATAAAGGGTGCGTTGCCACCCAATTCCAGGCTGACCCGTTTGACGGTGGCGGCACAGTCTGCGAGCAGCCGCTTGCCAACTGCGGTGGAACCTGTGAAAGAGAGTTTGCGAACGACGGCACTTTGGGTGAGTACCCGCCCTACGGTTTCTGGCTTTTGGGTTGTGATCACGTTGAACACACCGCTTGGCAGTTGTGCGCGTTCTGCCAAGACTGCGAGTGCCAAAGCGGTAAGCGGGGTATCTTCGGCGGGTTTGGCGACCACGGTGCAACCAGCTGCGAGCGCGGCAGCTGCCTTGCGCGTCAGCATGGCCAGGGGGAAGTTCCAGGGGGTGATGAGGGCCACGACCCCAACCGCCTGTTTGATGGTCACAATGCGGCGGTCTGGGTTGGGAGTCGGAATGACCTCACCATAGATGCGCTTGCCTTCCTCTGCAAACCATTGCAAAAAACTCGCACCGTAGGCTACCTCGCCTCTGGCTTCACTAAGCGGTTTGCCCTGCTCTAGGGTCATCAAGCGTGCCAGATCTTCGCGGTGTTCGAGAATGAGCTGGTACCAGCGCATCAAAACAGAGGCTCGTTCAGAAGCCGTTTTGCCACGCCATGCGGGGAGGGCAAACGCTGCGGCTGCAATTGCCCGTTCGGTGTCCGAGGCGCCCATGTCGGGGACGTTTCCCAAGGGGGAACCCGTAGCTGGGTCAGTGACCGAATAAGAGACGCCTTCGTATGCCTCCACCCACGCACCGCCGATATAGGCGCGAGATTGTAATAAACCAATGTCTGTGATTATCATTTGCGAATAAGCCCCGATCCAATGTTGGGGGAGCGTCAGCACTGTGAACATCCTTTCTCGATCAGATGCTATCTATTGTGCCTGTGCAAGCGTTACGTTTTTTCTTCACACAGCACATGGAAGAAATCGCAACTGTGCTTGATCTTTGAACGGAGTTCATTGGTGACATTTTCAAAACGTACGCCATAGAGGTGTCGGTGATCACTCATTCTTTCCTTGTACCAAACCACTGTTGCCTCTACTTCATAATCGGATCCTGTGTTGTACTCTTCAAAGGTCTGCGCTGGTAATTTGATCGTCAGTAGCACACGATCGTACTGCTGAATGGGAAGTGTACGAGACGACACAATGCCAAGACCTGTCATACTAAAGTCGGTTGCCAATAAATCTGTGTGGTTACTTCCGTATGTCAAGCGAACCAGCAGCGTACGTTCAATTCTATACGAGGTACGTCTTTCGTCCTGTGTCTTCCTTGGCGCTTCTGGTGGGAAGTTGAAATAAGAGACGTGTTGTATTACTGTCTCCGCCTCTTTGTATAGATCGTCACTGATGGATTGTGTAATATCAATATTGGACTGAATGCTGGATAAAGTGCTGAATAATGTTTCAAGGCTGCCGGACAGTTCCTTGATTTCTGCGATTTGATGCTGGACTGCGCTGGCAATTTCTCGATCTCCAGATGCATTTTTTTGTCCGTAGCTGACCATGCTATGAATTGCCTGTCCTGTTTCTTCTGACTTGATGCTAGAAGCGCGTGCACTTTCTGAGACCCCTGATAACGCACTGCGTGCTTTCGTGATTCTATGCGTCAGAGAAGAAACAATGGTTGTAATCTCTCGCGTGGCGTCTGCGGTACGATTCGCCAGTTTACGTACCTCATCTGCTACAACTGAGAAGCCTCGACCAGCCTCGCCAGCACGTGCAGCCTCGATCGCCGCATTCAGCGATAGAAGGTTGGTCTGTGCTGCAATCGAAGAAATACTGTCAATGATACGGCTGATTTGTTCAGCCGAGTCGTTCAAATGGTTCATATCAATTTCGGCCGCGCTAATACGATCCATGGTCTTGGTCATGTCATCAATATTTTCGCGGACAGCGTTTAACCCCACATTGCCCTGCGCTAGCGATTCACCGATACGCACTGCCGATTGTTCGATTAACTCAATAACCAACGTAGATACACTCTGAAGACGATTACTCTTCTGACGTACATCCTGCGCATCTTTTTCGATCAAATGATTAGATGCATCAATTTGGCATGACATATTTTTTACTTGAAATGCAGATTGCGTAATCTTCCTACTGACCTCACTGATTTTGCGCACAACCTCAGTAAGCCGAACCACCATGGTATGCAGAGACCCAAGTAGACTGGTAGAACGAACACCCTCGTGCATGGCTTCCATCGGGAGATTTAGATCGCCCGAGGCGATTTGGTGCACCAGTTGCGTGGCGACCATCGGTTCTGTGCCAAGGGATCGTGTGACGCGATATCCAAGCCAGATAGCCAATGTCGTTGCAATGAGAATGGCGAGTACGACCAACGCAACAGATAGATAGGCTATTTTCACCGATTCTGTACTGGCTGCATCAATGACATTCCAGATATGACGTACCTGGGTGGTGATGAGTGCATTTATTCGTTGATCGAGTAGAGAGAATTGCTTATCGGCCGATTTCATGAAGCCTGCACCAGTCGCCACATCAGACTGACCAATGTCGATGGCTTGTTCGATTTTCTTATGATATGCGTCAATGAATCCAATCAATTCTGGTATGATTGTTTTTGTCGTATCAGAGCTGTTTGGTAGATCGATGATTGCTCGTAAGTTATCGTTTGCAACACGAACATCATCGGTAATTCGTTTTGATTCTTTCTGAATATCAGTATTTTGATATTGGCCAAGCCAGGTGATTACCCTATAGGCGGTTGCGTTGGCGTGCGTCAGAGATTCGCGAATTTCCTCAAGCGCAATTAGATTCTTCACATCACGCGCACCAAAAGCTTCGATATCGTTTTTTAGCGTCCAGATGGCGAGCCACACCAGTGAAGCCAGCAAAGACATGAGTATCACCGCCGCAAAGGGTGGAATCATGATTTGGGTTCGCAGCTTCATTTTATTTCCTCCAGTGATACCCTCCAGGAATACGATTGGCAATATCTACGTATACGCAGACAAAAAGCGACCAATAGTAACCGATCATGACCCATTTCCTTTCAGGAGAGTTTTTATGCAAAGATTCGGTATCTCGTACGATTTCTCATGATTACATAAGTAACCCAAGTTGCCACCTATGACCACCATCAGAATCCTTCCAAGAGGTAATGGATTAATGTAGCCTTATAGTAATCAATCTATTGGTTGCCGATGGGGAAGTAAAATGGACGAGATGATTATAGTAACATATTGTA
>CAIJYR010000246.1 GCA_903824965.1 uncultured Thiotrichales bacterium | reverse complement strand
TACAATATGTTACTATAATCATCTCGTCCATTTTACTTCCCCATCGGCAACCAATAGATTGATTACTATAAGGCTACATTAATCCATTACCTCTTGGAAGGATTCTGATGGTGGTCATAGGTGGCAACTTGGGTTAGGTACAGATCGAACCACAGGCATACGCTTTTAGGGTACCATAACACGCATTCCTTTTCCTTACTTCGAGCATACCTCCATGCGGCAAGACGATCCTCTTCGTCTGCTAATGATCAGCAGTTCTTGGAACGAAACAGAAGTCCTCACCAACCACCTGCGTAATGCGGGTTATACGGTTCGTCTGTTGCGTGTCGCGGATGAGAAGCGTCTCACGATGGTACTTCGCGACCAAGACTGGGATTTGCTCCTCCATCTGCCGGATGCACCCGATCTGGAGATCGCGACCACCCTTGCGTTGCTGTCCGAAAGCCACAAAGATATCCCTGTCATTATGGTGGCCGACATGCCCTCCCCCGCCCATACCTTGGCGTTGTTTGATGCTGGTGTCAGCGACATTGTACCCCCTGAGCCGACAGGACTGCTCCTAAGAACCGTGCGTCGTGAGCTAGAAGGGCTGCGCGTACGGCGTCGCCTCCATGTCTGCCAAAAGGATCTCCAAGCGATCGAACAACGCTGCCTGATCTTGCTCAACAGCACAAAGGACGCTGTTGCCTACGTCCAAGAGGGTATGCATATCCTTGCCAATCCTGCGTATCTTCACATTTTCTTGTTTTCCAATGCAGACGAAGTCATCGGCGTACCCCTCTTGGATGTGGTGGACACAAGCGCACATCCCCTCCTGAAAAACCGCTTACGCACGGTCGAGCAAGCCGATAGCGCAATGGTTTCGCTGGAAACCCATGCAGTACGCACCAACGGGCAGCGGTTTCCAGCACGCATCGAACTTACACCGACGATCTTAGAGGGAGAACCGTGTATCCAGGTAATGATCCACGATCACTCCCCCACCCCAGTGTTTCAACAGCACGTGGATCAGGGCGGTCGCCTAGATGCTTGGACGGGTTTGTATAACCGCTCGTCTTTTCTCGAAGAATTGGATCGAACGCTGCCACAGCACCCAGGCATTCTCTACCTGAGTGTGGACAACCAAGCGGCGTTACGAGAACAGGTCGGTTGGGCAGGTACCGATAGGCTGTTCAAGGAGATAGCAGATCGGCTTGTCCGCCATGCACAACCAAACGATCGGGTGGCCCATTTTGGGGATGGCGTCTTCGTGTTATTCACTACTGATGGGGAGGAAGCACGGTTACGTGCTTTGTCCGAGGCAATCCGCAAGGCCCTCGACGATGCTCCGATCGAAGTGGGCGAGAACACCCTCCGTATTGAGAGCAGCATGGGTCTACATCCTGCGTACCTGCACGCCAAGGACAGCGACACCGCATTGTCGCGATTAGAGGCTGCCGCAAACATTGCGCGACAATCGGGTGGTAAACAAGCTGTGGTTTGTCCTCCTGAGCTGCCTACAGCGCCCTCGATCATCGAGCCACCGCCGATCAGTGAGCCAGCACCCGCTGTTGCACAGCCACCCGCCACACCCACACCAGCCGTCGGAAACCTCCTCAGTGCTGCCCTGGACAGAAACAAATTGTTTCTTGTGTATCAACCGATTGTATATCTGGGAGGCGATGGACGCGAACTCTACGAGGTCTTCCCGCGCATTATCGGATCGGGAGGGGGCCATCCGATACCAGAACAAGTGATGCAGATCGTGGATGCTCGACACTTGCCCTCTGCCACCGATCGTTGGACGATCGCTAGGGCACTCGATGTCCTTGCAGAGCGTCAAGTACGGGACAGCAAAGCAACCCAGGTGTGGATTGCGTTATCCAGGGACACGTTGTTGGATGAGTCCTTTCCTGCCTGGCTGGAAGGAAAACTACGGACATCGTGCATCCCTGCGAGTGCGCTGATTGTACAAATCCAGCACACCCTGGCAGCGGAGGATCACCAGCGGATACGGGATTTCGTGCCCGCTGTACACAATCTCGGCTGTGGTGTTGCGTTGTCGCATTGCCGTGGGGATGCACGGAGGGAGGCAGACCTACAAACCCTGGATGTTGACTATATCAGGGTAGAGGGCGCGATCATCCAAGACTTGGCGACCAACCGTCAACACCAAGCCTTGCTGAAAGGCATCAATGAGCGGATTCACGCACTCGAGAAGCGCACGCTCGTGGATTCGGTACGAGACGCAAATACATTAACAATATTATGGCAATATGGCGTAGACTACATCCAAGGCGAATACCTGCAAAAACAATCCGATACGATGAGCTACGATTTTTCTAGTATGTTCGTCGATTAGGAACGTAACGTAGCTTGGAGTGGACTGTATACCTACAGCATTTGTGGGTTTGCAAAACCATAGTAGATTACTTTGTTTCTCGCACCTGTCGCCATCAGACTACCACTGTCTAGATCAAAACCTGGATTCAAGTTTGAAGTGCAACGGTACGGTGTTCGGATTGTAACGCATTACTGAACACGTTAAAAGGAGTTTCAAGTCGGAGACACTTTCGTGGTCGGTGATTGAGGAGTTCCTGTGCTTTTTTGACGGCTTGTTTTGTGATGCATTTGAGGTTCATATCCTTTGGGAAGAACTGACGAATCAGACCATTCATATTCTCATTG
>CAIJYR010000245.1 GCA_903824965.1 uncultured Thiotrichales bacterium | reverse complement strand
GGCGAGCCAGCGAAGTGGCGAGTCGTGGCGGACGCAGGGCGGCGCGGGCGCCGAAGGCACGGCATGTCGCCAATTTTTCGCTCCCGACGGCGACTGGGATGTCCCAGTCGGGTATCGCGAAAAATGGCGACTTCCCTGCATCTGTTCTTGAATTTGGGTCATGCCTTCAATGGCGGCGGTCACAGCTTGGTGTCCGGTTTCGGACACGATGGCAGTTTCTTGTGCGTTTTCTTCGACGTTTTTGGCCTTCTGGTGTGAAAGATAGGCGGTTTGTTTGACTTCTTCGGCGGTCGTACTGGTTTCGTTGACGGCGCTGGTGATGGCGGTCACACCGGCTGTGACTTCTGTCACGGTGGCGAAGATATCGAGGGATGCACTGACCAACGTGGCCACCCCTGCGTTGATTTCTGCGCTGGCTTTTCGGGAGGTTTCCATGACAGCACGCTGCTCTTCATCCACTTGGTTCAGTACGCGTATGCTGGACCACATCAGGAAGGCAAAACCAACGACTGTGAGTACCACGAGCAAGGCCAGGCTGTATGCAGCGTCATAGAATCCTGCACGCGCACCTGCGAGACATCCCCATCCGAGCAGGGAGGGCATCACCACCGAGACCAATAGAAACCGCCGTCCCATTAAGGAACCGAGGTAAGGACTGGTTAGCGAAGCCATCATCCCTACGCTAGGGCGTGCCAAAAGCGTTCCCACGGACATCAAGACAAAAGCGATCGCTGTGTGCAGCGCCATGGCTGTGTAGGAACCAATGCCTCCTGCAAGCGTTTGGATGCCGTAGCAGTAGCCAAGCAGCGCCATAAATGCGACGAGGAAGATCAGCAATGCAAGGTACTCAGTCGGTCTTTTGCCTGTGCGGGTACGGACATCCATCCAGAAAAGGGCACTGCCGAGTAGCATGAAGTTGATGGCTGTGTTGATTCCCATCCGGCCCGGAAACCGCGTATTCACGGCATTGGAGGATTCCAGGAACAAGAGCTGATCAATGCCGAGGTTCCATCCGAAAAAATACTCGCAGGCCGTGAGCAGGCCCATCAACCCCGCAAGGATGCCCAGGATGCGTGCAGCAGGATGCGTTTTGCCTTCTTGTGCGAGGACGAGTGCACCGCCAACGAACACAAAGCAGAGTGCTGTGTTGGCCTTCATGGTGACGAGTCCGGGCACAAGACTCTTGAGCACAGCGATATCGAGCATCCAGCCGCTGAATACTACAGTACCCATGATCAGGCTCACGTAGCCGAGGCTACGCGAGAAAGAACGACAGTGTTGGACGAAGACGGCTGCGTTGTCTTGAGGAGTGGTCATCCGAGTCTCCGGTGCATAGGGTGCATGGTTTAGCGGTTGACCCGTTGTCGTTCGATGACGCTCCGCACCCGATCGCCGAAATCACGCAGATTCTGTGCGGCTGCTTTGAGCTGTTGGGTACCGGAGAGGCTTTGGCTCGTTGCCTGTCGGATGTTGGCGATGGCGAGGGCGATTTGATCCATACCGATGAGCTGTTGTTGGTTGGAGGCTGCGATTTGGGTTGCGGATTGTGCGGCTTCGGTAACGCTCTCGGTGAGGGTGCGAATCGAATCGCCTGCTTCGGTCGCCTGTTTGACCCCTGCCGCGACGACTTTGGTGCCCTGCTCGGTGGCCATCACAGCGGCGCTGGTGGCTTTTTGTACTTCCATGAGGATCACGCGCACCTGTGTCGTCGCTTGACGGGACTGCTCGGCAAGACTCTTCACCTCTTGGGCGACCACGGCAAACTCTTTGCCCACCTCGCCTGCGCGACTTGCTTCTAGGGCCGCATTGACGGCGAGCAGGTTGGATTGTTCTGCGAGGTCATTGACAGTTGCGATAATTTCCCCGATGGCTTGACCCTGTTCACTCAAGCGTACAACACTGCTCGCGATGGATTCCATTTGCTCGCGAATGTGGTTCATGCCTTCGATGGTTTTTGCTACGGCCTGGCGGCCGGTCTCTGATACAGTGGCTGTTTTTTGGGCGGATTCTTGTACGTTGCGGGCTTTCTGATGAGAAACATGGGCGGTCTGTTTCACTTCTTCGGCGGTTGTGCCTGTTTGACTCACGGCGGTGGCTGTTTCGGCTGCGCCTGCCGCAACCTGAGAAACCGTCGATAAAATCTCATTCGAGGAGGTGGAAAGTACGCTGAAGCCCTCCCTCAGGTCTCGGTTGAGGTCGCGTAAATTGTTGACCATGCCCAAAAAGGATCGCTGCATTGCACCGATTTCATCGGTTCTTTCCTCGACTTCCACATGCACGGTCAGATCACCCGTTGCGATCTGTCCGGCAATGTCTGTGATGGTGCGCAGAGGTATTGCGAGCATGCGGTTCATGAACCACGCCATCACCACAGCGATCAACACGGATATAGCGGTAATGATGACAAAAGTATGGATGGCTTGAGCAGCCAATTCTGAGGATTCTGCCACCGCACGCTCAGTGTCTTGCCGAAGGATTCCACTGAGTTTGAGCATGGCGGCACGGATGGCATCGAATCGTTCGCCTTGCACGCCGATATAGAGATCGCGTGATTTATCGTTTTGATCAGTCTTAGCGGTTTCAACCAGTGTAATGACTTCGGCACGCGTTGCAATATAAGCGGAATTCACTTTTTCCATATCGGTCAGGATAGTAAGACCTTCTGTATTGTGCTCGTCCATCAAGTAGCGTTTTATTTGATCGATGCCTGTGAGTATGGCATTCACGCGTTCATCCGTCTCACGTTTGAGTTGTGCTCGCTCGCCCTGGTTGTTGGCGGTGATGAGCTGAATCATCTTTGCCCGAACAAAGTTCTGATCCGATCGAACACTCGATGCAATGAGTTCCATATGCTGCGCTGCATCCACTGGGCCACGCTCATTCTTCTGCATCGCAACCAATGTGTTGTAGGCGGTTGCGAACAAGACCAACAACAGCGCACATAGAACGCCAAAAACAACAAGCAATTTTAGATTAATCGAAATATTCCTAAACCACTGCATGATAGAGTACTCCCTCGGACGTTTGGTTGATTATAGAAACGGATCATTGATCTTGAGGCTAGCAGCTTCCAGAAGACGACTGCCCTCGAGCACGGTCAACATGCGACCTGTGACCCCTTTCAGAAATTGCTCACGAATACCCGTGAGTGTGGGCAGTCTTTCTTGTAGTGATGCGGTGGCTATGTGTTGCACCCCGTCGATGGCGTCTGCCAACAGTCCGAACTCGTTCCCTCCCCCCTTGAGGACGATGACCAGATTGAGTTCGGTTAGACCCTTGTCTGGAAACTCAAAAAATTTGCGTAAATCAAGGATTGCCAAGACCCGACTGCGCAAGCTCATCACCCCTGCAATAAACGAAGGTGTACCGGGCAGGAGCGTAAGATTTTTGAGCCGACATACTTCGTGAACATAACGTGTTTCAATGGCGTAGCTTTCTCCTGCCAAGGAAAACGCAAGAATCTCAAGGTGAGCAACGTTGTCTTGTTGTGGGGGAACCTTGGCGACGGTTCGTGCGCGTGTATCCAGGATACGACGCACTTCTTCGGGGCCGTGATCGAGAACGCCAGCAATGCCCGCCGTAGCAGTGGCGAGGCGCTGGTGGATGGCATTCCAATCAATCGAAGGTGCTTCTGTGGTACTCATCAGTGTCTCCGGGAAAGTCTCAGGGTCTATGCTAGATTAGGCAATGCCCATTAGAACGCGGATGGATTCGATGAGTTGGTTGCAGTGCATCCCGTCCGATTCGGGTACCACTGCTTCTCGGGCGTGTCCGGAGAGGAGTTTCAACGCAATGGTCAAATGACGTTCGGATTCTCTTGATTTGTCGATCTTCTTGTAGAGAATTCCCAACGCATGGTGGGCAAGAATAAAGTCCTGGTCAAGATACAGCACCTTTCCAAGTGCAGCAATAGCCTCTGGGAGATGACCTGCCTCATGATGAACCGTGGCGGACAGAAAATAGCTAGTGGGATTGGTACGATCTGCCACAATGGCACGATCGCACCAGGTAAGTGCATCGTCAAGCTTGCCTTGGTTGGCGTGAATTCGTGCAAGCAAGAGTGGAATCCGTGCGCAGCCAGGTTCTTTTTTGATAAGCCCCGCGAGTTGTGCCATCGCTTCTGTGTCCTTCCCCTCCTTAAAAAGGCAAAGAGCGGTTTCAAACGAGATAGCCGGAAGAATGGGTTCCGCAGGTGGCTTAAGCGGTTCTGTAAAGACACCTTGGCTCACGGAGGCGGTCTTTCTGAATAGAATCACACCACTGCTGTGGTGTTCTGTTGTAAACAGTGAGAAGAGATTTGCATTGGCTTCTGTGGGATTTACAACCACCAGACCGCCTTCTACCAGGCATTGATGGAAGGCAGCGATGACCCTTTTCTGCTGTGTTGGCGTAAAATACATCAATACATTGCGGCAGAAGATAATATCCATTGCATTGGTTTGGTTGTGTAAGGATGGATAGACATCCATGGCCAGGTTCAAATAATCAAAGCGTACGAAGTGCTGAACCTGCTTATGAAGGGAGTATTTCCGTTCGGGTGCAGGCGAGAAAAACTGGTCACGAAGCCAATCGGGTGCATTGCGAAAAGACCACTCGGAATAAACGCCCTTTTTTGCTTTTTCCAGAAACGTAGGATTGATGTCCGTAGCCAACACAGAAACATTCCATTGATTAATGTTTGGGATCGTGCGCAGACAGCTTATCGCAAGCGAATAGGCTTCTTCCCCGGTGCAGCACCCTGCACTCCACAACCGGAGCATCTGGGTGTTACCGATGCGTTTTGTGATGATCTGCGGTAGGATTTCCTGTTCGAGCAAGGCAAAGCTGCCCGGATCTCGAAAAAAGTAGGTCTCTCCAATCGTCAGATGGTTGGCCAGGATTGCAATTTGGCGTGCGGTCACTGTCCGTGATGCCAATCCATGTAAGCAGCCGTCCGGATCTTGAAAACCACATTCCCGACTCGCATTTCTGAGGTTTTGCAGCAATTCTGGCCAGCGTTCCTCTGGGATGTGCAATCCCATGCAATCGGCGATGACTTCACTCACCTCGGCCATCAATGTCCTGTTGACTGACATGGACATTGACCCTCTCAGTCTTCGTTAGGAACTACGTGACGGATCGCGGTTTCCTCAAGAGAAACGAGGCGATCGAGGTTCAGCACGATGACAATGCCCTCTCGGTGTTGTACGGCACCGTTGACCAGATCCAGTCGCGCCAAGAGCGTACCGATCGGCGTTGCGGTTTCCTGTGGCCTGTCCGTGACGCCGATGGTCTCATCCACCAGCAGTGCAACCGTTTGTTTTGCGGCGGTTGCGATGATAATCTGGTCGGAGAGGCGCATGGTGCGCGGCGCATGGTTGAGGCATTCCCGCACATTCATGACCGGAATGATCAGACCCCCTAGATCCAGCACGCCGAGCAAGGTGGGTGGGGATTTTGGGATGGGTGTGACCGTGACGGCCCGAATCGCCCGTTGCACGCAGCCAAGATCCAATGCGTAGTGCTGTTCGTCCAAGGAAAAGACCACCAGGGAGTGTGCGATCGCCATTGTGTCGGTATCCCGCCTATGTACCTTATACGTACCTCTGTATGAAGATGAGGGTAGCACGACCGAGAGCGGTTGTAACCCCGCCTACGAGCCTTTTCTGAGGCAAATCGGAGAGGCGACAAGCCGCACTGTCTATTACGTACACATTCAGTAGGAACAAACCCATGCTGCAACAGTTATCCATAAGAAACCTAACCGTTTTTCACGAAGCACACCTTGATTTTGGAAAGCATCTCAATGTCATCATTGGGAAGAATGGTGGGGGCAAGACGCACCTGCTCAAGCTGGCCTATTCAGTACTCGCGAGTAGTGCAGAATGCAGAAAAACAAATATCAATGCAGACACGCCTACCAAAGGAGTTTATCAAACACGTCTTGCTAATAAACTCGTCAATGTATTCCGACCCGATAGCCTCGGTCGTTTGGTGAGTCGGAGACAAGGGCGTGCACGCTTCGATATTGAACTAATATTTGATTCTACGCACAGTGACTGGGATGTTAGCTTTGGTTTTGCTACCAATAGCAAATCTGAGGTTGATATTATAAAACTACCATGTGCTTGGGTGGATGTTTCTCCTGTATACTTGCCTACTCGGGAATTGCTGAGCATCTATTCGAACTTCATATCCGTTTACGAAGGACATTATCTAACCCAAGTTGCCACCTATCAGGCGACGAAGACCGCATAAGAAATATGATATTTCAGGCTGCGAATTGAAAGCTGTGAGCCAGGACAAACAGAAATGCTTTTAATTCAAAACCAGCACTGGTAACTGCATGAATC
>CAIJYR010000244.1 GCA_903824965.1 uncultured Thiotrichales bacterium | reverse complement strand
TACAATATGTTACTATAATCATCTCGTCCATTTTACTTCCCCATCGGCAACCAATAGATTGATTACTATAAGGCTACATTAATCCATTACCTCTTGGAAGGATTCTGATGGTGGTCATAGGTGGCAACTTGGGTTATCTATATCTCTGGATCTTAGAATAATTTTGTGCAACGATAACACTTCCTTCGCGGGTAAGAATATAGAATTGCTAGAACGTGGCGTGACAAGGTTCTCTAAGAAAGCAATCTTCCTGGTCGTATCCTTGCCAAAGGCGTAGGAAAAATCGTTTCCATCCAGACGAACTTTAAACGACAATGCGGCATCCGCACCCTTTGTCACCAGTTCACCCAATTTATCCGGCTGAAACGTCCAGTACAGCTTATCGGCAAGAATCTCGGTCGCGGTACGTGGATCGTTCCCACGCCTATATTCTTCTAGCGTTCGCATGGCGCTATAGAGCGCCTTCAAAAGAAAGCTCTTGCCTGCGCCATTCCTGCCAATGATGAGGTTGATATTACTGACGTCATTCCACTCCAAACCACCGATTGGCCCGAAATTCTTAATAGTAAGATTGGTGATCATCTCTGGAATGTTCCTAGGGATTGTTATTGACCGATTGGGTATCGGTGTGCTGCCCGCATCAAGCGTTTCATTTCCCGAACGGCTTCACGCAACCCGACGAACACAGCCTGTGCAACAATGGCATGTCCAATGTTCAATTCGACAATCTCTGGAATCGCGGCAATGGCCTCAACGTTTTGGTAATGAAGACCATGACCGGCATGTACCCGCAATCCCACTGACCGCGCATACCGTGCGGCTTCTAAGACCCGCTGGTATTCCCTGGACTGTAGTTCCCTGGCGTGGGCTGTCTCGGCGTAGCGCCCTGTGTGGATCTCCACAACCGGTGCACCCGCTTCCCTGGCAGCGTCTATCTGTTGCAAGGAAGGGTCTATAAACAACGATACTCGGATGCCCGCCTCGGTCAAATCGGTACAGGCCGCTTTGACGCGATCAAAACCCGCCACCACGTCCAAACCACCCTCGGTCGTGAGTTCTTCGCGCCGTTCCGGAACCAGACAACAATCCGCAGGCCGCACCCGACATGCGTAGGCTACCATCTCCTCGGTGACTGCCATTTCCAGGTTCATGCGGGTGATCAAAACCTGACGCAACGCCTCAACATCGGCTTCTTGGATATGCCGTCGATCCTCGCGCAGGTGCAACGTGATCGCATCGGCACCGGCTTGTTCAGCTTCCAACCCTGCCAAGAGCGGCGCAGGATAGCGTGTACCCCGTGCTTGACGCAGGGTGGCCACGTGGTCGATGTTGACGCCGAGTAAGAGGTCTTGTTCCATTACACCAGAAGCTCCCACAAATCAGTTTTGCTATTGGACGGGCGCAGACTCTGTAGAGGCAAGATGCACGTCACGGAATCGCCGCACCCATGCCCCCCCTTTGGTGGCTTCGGAGGGCAACGCAGCCAGGGCTTGATTCGCGGTCGACGCCGTCTTATAGGCACCTGCGAGAAGGTTATACCAAACTTTTCCCTTCCGTACTTCTGCGATCAACGCCAGATCCCCCGTCAGCCCATGTTGCAGTGCAAAGGCGCGAGCTTCCTGCTCATGGGGAGCTGTGAACACCTGAATGGTGTAGTGCGTGAGGGGCTGTGATCGCACCCAATCCTCTCCGAGAAAAGGGGCAGGCGCCTGGGCCTCTGGGGACGCGGTTGGTGGGGCGGCTACAGAGGGTGCGGGGGAGGGAGGGGGGGCCGTGGGTGGCGTTGTCACAGAGAGCAAGGGCGCGGGTACCAGGGTAGAGGGGGTCGTTCCCGAGACCGATGGCGATGTTGCTGTTGCTAGAGGGGGGGATACAGTGACCGAGGGCGAGGGGGTGGATGGTGGTGCCGTGGGTGGTACCGTCGGTGGCGTTGTTATAGGGGGCACAGACGGTGCGACAGAGACCACGGGCCTGCTGGACAGGGACTCCGCAGTGGATCCCTTGGATCCCAAAGGCTGTAGTTGCATCAAACGGGCTGTGCAACGTGGATCCCCATGTTCCACACAACGCTGGTACCAATGGATCGCTTGATCGAGGGATCGATCCGTGCCCCATCCCTGCTCATGGATCTTCGCGAGGAAATATTCAGCGTCCCGGTATCCCTGTGCAGCCGCGAGTTCAAACCAATAGACGGCCTGACGTTCCTCAAGATCAACACCGTTGCCACTGCTGTACATCATCGCCAGTGTGCACTGTGCTTGGGCATTGCCCCCCTTGGCGAGTGGTTCGAGGAGGCTGTAGGCACGCCGAAATTGTCCCATCCGGTAGGCATCCAGACCCTCCGTCAGTGGTTGCGTGACAGACGAAAGGGCAGCACTCACAGGGCGCGGTACAGGATCAGCCGCTCCAAGACCCATCCAGAACCACAGCAAGAGAATGAGCAGATACGGCGATATCATCAGTGTCTCCGAGAAACCCCGCCGAGCGGGAATGAAAGGAGATGGTCTTATAGACTCGAATGGGCAGTGGATCGATGTTTCCCCATCGTTTCTACGATGGCGTTTGCAATCTGGTTTAAGGGCATAATCCGATCGACAGCCCCCAAAGCAACCGCTTCCTTGGGCATTCCGTACACCACACAGCTTGCTTCGTCTTGTGCGATGGTGCGGGCACCGGTTTTGTGCATCTCCGCAAGACCAATCGCGCCATCGTCTCCCATGCCGGTCATGATGATACCCAGTGCACACGGGCCAGCAACACGCGCAACCGATCGAAAGAGCACATTCACCGACGGACGATGACGACTGACCGGAGGACCGTCTCGTACCTCTGCATGATAAGCACCGCCCGTGGAGGCTGCCACCAACAAGTGACGACCCCCTGGCGCAATAAGTACAAGTCCCGGCGTAATTTGGTCGCCATCCACGGCCTCGCGGACTTCCAAGGCACACAGGGTGTTCAATCGGTCCGCAAAAGCCTTGGTAAAAAACTCCGGCATGTGTTGGACAACGACAATCCCGGGCACGTCTTGCGGCAAACTGCGCAAAACCAATTCTAAAGCCTGTGTTCCGCCCGTAGAAGCACCAATGGCGATCAACGACTCTTTGCCACGAAACACATGGCGACCAGAGATCGGCGGCAACATCACATCTGCGGATAGTTTGGGGGGGACAGGGGTATACACGTTTGTACTCGCCAATCGACGCGGGTTGGCACGGGCAGCAGACTTCACCACCTGGATGAGAGTCGCAGCCGATTCGGTCAGCCGCTCTTGCAGCCCTATTTTGGGCTTGGCAATCACCTCGGCCGCTCCTGCTGCAAGTGCTTCGAGTGCGATTTTGCTACCCGCTTCTGTCAGGGTAGAGCAAATCACCACAGGGGTTGGATGTTCCGACATGATGCGACGCAGAAAGGTCAAGCCATCCATGCGCGGCATTTCAAGATCCAGGGTAATGACATCGGGCCATTCAATCTGCATCTTCGCCAACGCAAAAATCGGATCCGCCGCCGTCGCAATGACTTTGATCTCAGGGTCTGTGCTCAATACCGAGGACATCACCTGACGAACCAACGCAGAATCGTCCACCACCAATACGCGGATCTTGCTCACCACCAACCCCCGACATCCACCACCCACAAAAAGACTTTGATCACCACCACCCTCCACTGTACTAGAGCTTATAGCGCCGGAAGCACCAGCGTCTGCTCGGTACCACGCCGCAGGAAAAGGGTACCGTTGCTCATGTCCAATGTAATTTGGCGATGTACCTTACCGCCGAGATCTTCGTAGGTCGTCGCAAACCCAGAACGTTGCAGCAAAAGATAACCTGCCGCGATGTTGCGGCTACCAATGTCCACCGACCACTCCCGTTCCAAGGCCGTGAACATGTTGCCGCCACCGAACAACCCCACTTGGTAGTCCATGGGGCAGGTACGCGCCTTTTTGATGCCCCTCAAAAAGGTTCGCATCGCATGATCGGCGTACCGTGTGTCTTCATGCACCCCGATCCGATCTTTGAGGGGGTTCTCGGGAAGCAGGTAGTGGCACATGCCGCCCACACGAAGACCCGGGTGCCAGAGCGTGATCGCAACACACGACCCCAGCAAAGTTCTCAACTGTGTCTTTCTACTGCCGAACCAAATGCCACCCGGATAAAGATAATGCTCAGACACACTCTCTGCCATTACAGGGAAACCCGTCACGCCACTACCGTAGTACGCACAATCGCGTGTTGGATCAACGCTGGGACATCCAAGATCAAGGCCACATCACCGCTCCCCAAAATGGTAGCACCACTGATGCCGGAGAGACGTCGGAAGACCTCCCCGAGTGGTTTGATCACCGTTTGAAACTCTCCGAGCAGTTGATCCACGACCAAACCCGCCTTACGCCCATTGTGGTGTACCACCACAACACTCTGGCGAACTTCCGTATCGACATCGCCCGCAGCAAAGACACGTCGCAACCACAACAAGGGGAGCACCTCACCGCGTAGGCTCAAGTATCCACGGTGTTGGTTGCCTTGGGCATCCACCAGATCCAGGCATTCCACTACCATGTCGAGGGGAGCGACATAGAATGACCCCCCAATGCCCACCAGAAACCCATCGATGATAGCAAGGGTCAGCGGCAAACGCACGCGCACCACAGTGCCGATCCCCAACTGGCTCTCTACTTCTATCGTACCGCGCAAGGCATCCACCGCACGACGCACCACATCCATGCCCACACCCCTGCCTGAGATGTCCGTCACGGTGGCTGCGGTACTGAGTCCTGGTTCAAAAATCAATTGCAGGATTTCTGCATGAGATGGCTTAGCATCATGGCTCATCAAACCGGCGGCAACCGCCTTGGCCAACACACGCTGGTGATCAATGCCACGACCGTCATCGGCAACCTCGATGACGACGCTGCCAGAATCATGATAGGCGTTTAAAGCAAGCGTTCCTTGGGAGGGTTTTCCTGCCGCTTCGCGATCGGCGGGCAACTCAAGCCCATGATCCAGGCTGTTGCGTACCAGGTGGGTGAGTGGATCGGCGAGTCGCTCCACCATCGCTTTGTCCAGCTCGGTCTCTGCGCCGTTCACTTCCAGTTTGACTTCTTTCTGAAGGTCACGGGCAACGTCGCGTACCACCCGTTGGAAGCGCGAGAACGTTTCTCCGATCTGCACCATACGCAGACGTAGTGCCACCTCTCGAATTTCTTCTACCAAGCGTGAAAGCACCGACGCCGATTCGGTGAGGGCGCTGTCCCCCAACCGTTTTGCGAGCAAGCCCTGGCTCGCACCGACCACGACCAATTCTCCCACCAAATCAATAAGTCTATCCAGCTTACCCGCATCCACACGAACATGACGCGCCGTTGCCGTCTGTTCACGGCGTTGCTGTTGGTGTTGTAGTGCGGCTTCGACCACCTCCGGCACGGCCAACGAGTTTTCCACCATGACCTCACCCATCCTGGGGGGAGGGGTCTCCCGTTCACGTTCCGCTTGAAGGCGTAGAGCCTCTTCGAGTTCGTAGGTGGTCAAAGCACCCATCTTGACCAGCAAATCTCCCAAACGCGGGGCATCGCCGTCTGCCATTTCTTCGAGGGTTGCCAGGTAGTCGGCCACCGTCGCTTGCGGGGGTAGAATGCGGATGCGTATCTCTTCCCGAATGAATTGGAAAGCATCGGCAATGGCCTGCTTGGTGGCTGAGGTCTTGATATCCACTTCTAGGCCAAGATAACACGTCTCCGGATCGAAAATAGCAGGCTCGGGCAAGGTGTCCCAGATGGCCGTAGCACTCACCACCTCTCCCAAGGTGCCAAGATAACGCAGACAGGACAAGGGATCTAACCCATTACGGAGTACATCGGCCCCAAAACGCACCGACAAGTGCCAAGCCTCGTTGGTGACAGAAATAGACTCCCTGGGATCTTCACGCTCGACGCGCCCCGTTGCTTCTACGGGCAACCCGGGCTTGGATGCATGTTTCTCTCCTGCATAGCCTGCAAGCGCAGCCAATATCTTTTTCCCATCCTCGATCAGGGCAGGTTCAGGCTCGTTTCCTGTGCTGACGGTTTCCACCAAACCACTCAGATGATCTCTGCTTTTCAGCAACCACTCGATGAGTGCGTGATCAAGCACCACTTGTCCGTTGCGTAACCGATCCAAAACGTTTTCTACGATATGCGCAAAATCGACGACCGCATCAAAACCAAAGATCCCCGCTCCCCCCTTTACGGTGTGCACCGTGCGGAACAACGCATGAAGGGTTTCTTCATCGTTGGGTTTCCCTTCCAGGGCCAACAAGATTTCCTCCATTTGAACCAGCAACTCCGTGCTCTCGCTCACAAAAGTTTGCAGGACTTGATCTAAGTTCGGATTGCTCATGCGCGTGCTCCGGAGGGGGGAGTCTCGCTCGCACCAAACCAACCCAACAAGCCATAGAGACCAAGCGCCTCCCGCACGGCTGTACTCATGCCGCTGATGCGCAAGGCCACCTGTCGGCGGATGGCCTCCCGATGGAGAAGCAAGAGCAACTGCACACCACTGGTGTCCATATCGGAGACGGCAGCAAGATCCAAGATCAGCTCACGGCTGTTGGCCAAAGGTTCCAACAGGGGATCTTTGAGGGTCAGCGCCGTGTAAATACTCATCTCCTGTTCCACCTGGAGGGTACAACGGCGTCCTTGCCAATGCGTCTGGATGGTCATCGTAACCTCCGAAAAGCAGATCGGACGTGGCGCTTAAGCAGAAGCAGCCAGGGTTTGTACTTGTGCCAATTCTTCGACGGACAAAACCCGCCTGACATCAAGCAAAATCACAAAACGATCGTCTACCCGTCCCATGCCACGAATGAAATCAGCACGCACGGCCGCGCCGAAAGCGGGGGCTGGTTCTACGTTTTCAGGAGAAATATCGAGCACTTCATTGACGGCCTCGACCAAGACACCCATGTCATGGCGGGTATCCCCCGATTCGACGTCGACAATCACGATGCAGGTACGCCGCGATGGTTCCGTGGGCACACCACTGAAGCGCACGCCCAAATCGATCACAGGCACCACTTTGCCACGCAAATTGATGATGCCGCGAATGGTTGCTGGCATCATGGGCACCCTAGTCACCCCTGCGTATTCGATGATCTCTTTGACATCCAGAATGCCGAGGGCATAAGTCTCGCCCCCGACTATAAAGCTAAGATACTGTTGCATCTCCACGACAGCCGCTGCCGCTGCAACGGCCTGCATCGCAGTAGATCGGGTGTTGCCTTTGGTCAATTGGTACATACGTGCCTCCACGGAGGAAAGGACTTTACCGTTCTAACGCTCACGAAAAGCACTGACGCGCCTCGTGACACACACCTGGAAGGCCGCCCCTGAACTGCACGGGCAGAACCCACTTACGGAAGAATGAGCTTGGAGACTGCATCCAGGATCTGAGCGGGCTGGAAGGGTTTTACCACCCAGGCTTTTGCACCTGCCTCGCGACCTTGTGCCTTCTTGCGATCCTCAGACTCGGTGGTAAGCACCATGATGGGGGTAAACCGATAGGCCGGAAGCTTCTTCACCTCATAGATGAAGGTAATGCCATCCATGATGGGCATGTTGATGTCCGTGATGATGAGGTGGATCTTGCGACCATCCAGCTTTCCCAATCCTGCTTTTCCGTCCTGTGCTTCCAAGACCTCGTAGCCCGCGCCCTTCAACGTGATGCTGGACACTTGCCGAATCGAGGCAGAATCATCTACAATCAGAATGGTTTTTGCCATAAGATTTTCAAACCCTAGAACTAGAAAAAGGTGACGGTAGAGGGTTCTGCGGCCGGAACAGGGCGCTTGGCGGCCATACCCTCTGCCCCTTTTGTGGCACCGCTGTGATCGCGGTGTTGCTCCCACGTAGCGTAGTTAAGCTCCATGTGGGCGAGCCAGTCGCGCACGTTGATGGGAGGTGCTTCGCCCCCGTGCTCGCGTGCCTGCGCATGGGCGTGGACTTGGCCATGGAGCGAATCGATGTTCTTGCGTACCTGTGTGAGGATCTGGCTGGTACGATCCTGGAACTGAAGCGCGACCAATACCTCTTCAATCTCCTTGAGGATGACGGAGCTACTCGCACGCAGTTCGGTGGACGAGGACTCCAAAGCGTCGGTGAACGCACGAAAATCAGCCAACACCCGCTGGATCGACGATTCGGCACCTTCCATCATTTGGCCTTCTCGACGGGCCGAATCTTCCGCAGCTGCCAAAGCAGTGGCCACTGCGTTGTGCAGGTTGCCAACCTGTTCGCCCATGTGCCTGCCGGTCTCTCCTGATTGACGGGACAAACGACGCACCTCGTCCGCAACGACACCAAAACCACCCCCGTAGGATCCAGCACGCGCCGCTTCGATGGCCGCATTCAGGGCGAGTAAATTGGTGTGGTCGGCTATTTTTTTGACATCGGCCGCCATCTGATTGAGAACATCCATCTGACTCGTGAGGCTACGTACCTCGTTCAACATGCGGTTCTTGTCTTCCACGATGCCATCCAGGGTGTGCACCACGCTGGTGAGTCGGGATTCACTCTGAGAAAACAACCCGCCCTTGCCCGTATCGGAGGACTGAGAAGAAACAGAGCCAACCGCCGATTTCTCCAAACGCCCGACAATGGAGGCGAAGCGGCACGAAAGGTCGGTCACGGCTTCTTCAGTTTGAGATCGGCTGGTCTCGATCTGGCGCGACAGAATGGGCAAGACCTTGAGACAAACCTCCTCTAGATCTGCTGTCGTGTGACAATCCCCAGCACTCGCCGGGCCAACCGTATTCGCAGCGGACTCCTCCAGGGAAGACAGCGCAGCCGCCGTATAGCGGGTAAGCCATACACCGAGCACTACACCTACGACAAGCAAGATCGGTATCGCGATCAGTGCGGAAGTGTCTCCGCCTATCGCTACCGCTACAGCACCCGCACCACTGCTGGCAACGGGCACCCACAACCAAGGGGAAGAGAGGTAGTTCAGGGGGGTTGAAGAGTCCATGGTCTGTGTCAACGTAGTGAGCACTGGAGGGCGGTATGTGTAAGAGTACCAGACCAGAAGGCGCAAGGGCAATTTTCTGCACGCTCGTGGAACACGCCTACCCGTTACATTCCCGTAACGTTCTGTACCGTCACCCGAACGTATTACGACAATTGGGGTAGTGCGTAGGCTACCCATGTGGCCACTTACAAAGACTAAGGGTTATAGGCATGATCTCGCCTTCCCCAGCGATACATGACCACAGAAAGAACGCCCGTCAAGCACACCACGCCTTAATAAGGCATCGGACTTGAGTTACCAGCCGGAGGATCCATTGAACCAACGTCTTACGCTGCCGTTTAAGAGCATTGCTGCCGTTGATCTCGGTTCAAACAGCTTTCACATGATCATCGCACGGGTGATGGACGGGGGTGGGATACACATTTTGGATCGGATGCGAGAAATGGTACGCCTGGGGGGGGGCTTGGATGCGGAGGGCAACCTAGACACTGCCTCTCGGGTTCGTGCCATCGCGTGCCTGGAACGTTTCGGTCAGCGGTTGCGTGGAATGCCCGTAGGGTCGGTGCGTGCGGTCGGTACGAATACCTTACGGCGGGCACGCAACGCAAACGTCTTTTTGCGCCAGGCACGGGAGGCGCTCGGACATCCCATCGAAGTAATCGCAGGACGCGAAGAGGCACGGCTCATCTACCTTGGGGTCTCCCACAGTCTCCCAGATGCGCCTGGCAACCGCTTGGTGGTCGATGTAGGCGGTGGCAGTACCGAACTCATCATCGGCGAAGGCTTTGAATCCAAACACCGAGAAAGTTTGGTCATGGGGTGTGTCAGTTACTCTTTGCGCTTTTTTCCGCAGGGGATCATCACCGCAGAGGGGATGCGTACCGCCGAAACAGCAGCCGCCCAAGAGTTGCAGATCATTCGACCCAAATACCATGAACTTGGTTGGCAAACGACCGTGGGATCGTCCGGCACTGTCAATGCCATCCAAGAGATTCTGAGTGCCAATCGATGGTCGTCGGATGGGATTACCCGCCAAGGCGTGCTCATGCTACGCGAGGCCTTGTTGTCGGCGGGGAGTACGGCCTCGTTGCAGATGCCTGGGCTTTGTCAAGAGCGGGCACCTGTGTTGCCGGGTGGTGTGGCCATCGTCATTGCTCTTTTTGACAGTTTTAGCATCGAACACCTGAACGTTTCTGACGGTGCCTTGCGAGAAGGACTGATCTACGATCTCCTGGGTCGCTTGGTCGATGAGGATGTGCGGGATCGTACCATCCGTTCCCTCATGAGCCGCTACCAGGTGGATCTGTCGCAAGCGCGGCGGGTGGAACACACGGCGTTGGCCTTATTCGCACAATGGGGTCTTGAGGGTGACGAGATCCTGATCGAAGAATACCGGCACATGCTCAGTTGGGCGGCGTTGCTGCATGAACTAGGGCTTACGATTGCCCATGCGGGCTATCATCGACACGGTGCTTACGTGGTGGCCAATTCCGACATGCCAGGTTTCTCACGTCCTGAACAGCAATTTCTGGGTGCTTTGATCCGTGGTCATCGCAGACGAATGCCGATGGAATTGTTTGAGGCATTGCCCGAAGGTTCTTTTGAACATGCTTGGCGATTGTGTATTATTCTGCGATTATCGGGACTCCTACACCACAGCCGAAACCAGAGCCCTCTGCCTGAGATTGGTATTCAGTTCAAACCAAACAAACGCAGTATACGTGTTGTTTTTCCAGAAGACTGGTTGGAGTGCAATCCGCTTACCCGTGCAGACCTAGAGGGAGAGATTGCGTACCTCAAGGCAGTAGGCATCAAACTAAAGGTCGTTTAGAACTTGCTCGAAAAACAGCACAGGAACCACTATGGCCGCATTGTCACAAACCCGCGCTGGCAACTTTCCTGCGTGGTACCAAGAAATCGTCAAAGAAGCTGATCTGGCAGTCACGTCCCCCGTGCGCGGGTGCATGATCATCCGCCCCAATGGGAACGGCATGTGGGAACGGATACGCTTTCTGCTGAACGCACGCATTGAAAGCACTGGGCACGAGAATTTATACTTTCCCCTTTTTATCCCAATGTCTTTCTTTGAAAAGGAAGCAACCATCACCGATGGATTCGCAAAAGAAATGGCAGTCGTCACCCACCATCGTCTAAAATTAATAGACGGCGTACTGGTTCCTGATCCTGCTTCTGTCTTGACCGATCCGCTCGTGGTTCGTCCCACCTCAGAGCTTATCATTGGCCAACACTTTAAAGAGAGCGTCCAGTCTTACCGTGATTTGCCTCTGCTCTGGAACCAGTGGGCCAATGTCGTCCGGTGGGAAATGCGTACTCGTCTCTTTCTACGAACCGCAGAGTTTCTTTGGCAAGAAGGCCACACCGCACACGCCAACCAAGCAGACGCCATGGAAGAAACCATGCGAATGCTAGAAGTCTATCGATCCTTTTCTGAAGAAATCCTGGCCATCCCAGTGATTACGGGCGAGAAACCAGAACACGAACGCTTCCCAGGGGCAGAAAGAACCTTCTCGATCGAAGCCATGATGCAAGACGGAAAAGCACTGCAAGCCGGAACGTCCCATTATCTCGGAACACACTTTGCCAAAGCGCAGGACATCAAGTACCAGTCCAAAGAGGGCGATATTCGCCATTGTCATACGACCAGCTGGGGTGTTTCTACACGCCTCATCGGTGGCGTGATCATGACCCATGGTGATGATGATGGAATGCGTATTCCGCCCGCCATTGCACCTAAGCATATTGTGATTGTTCCCATTCTTCGTGGTGCAGAAACCGACGAGGACGTAAAACAGTATTGCAATGATCTATGCCGTACTCTGCGAGAACAAAGGTTTATGGATGAGCCACTGCGCGTATGGATCGATTACCGTGATGATCGTTCTGTGGACAAGGTGTGGACGTGGATCAAGCGGGGTGCGCCGATCATCTGCGAAATTGGCGCAAAAGACAGAAGCAATCGGGTTGTGACCTTCTCCCGCCGTGATAACATCCGAAAGCCAGACGGTAAGATCCTGCGTGCCTCGATCAGCCAAGAGGCTTTCGTTGCCAATGCCACGACTCTTTTGCAGTCTATCCAAGACGGTCTACTTGCTGCTGCAAAGGAACGGATGCTTGGCAACATTGTCACCCACCTAACGTCCGTGGCCGATCTGCGATCTTATTTTGGGGCACCGGAAGGGGATGGTGAAAACAGCCATGATCCTTTCCGTGGGTGGGCGCGGGTTCCTTGGAGCCGTCCGACGGGATCCGTGCTGGATGGGATTACCGAAACCCTGAAATCGCTTCAGTTGACCATACGCAATGCGCCTTTGTCACAAGAGCGTCCTTCTGGCAACTGTATTTTTACGGGGAATCCTGCCGTAGAAGAGATTATTATCTCTCGTGCGTATTAATTTCAGCTTGCCCCTCTCCTGAAAGGAGAGGGGTTGGGGTGAGGTAATCTTCTGGAGTTGACTGCTCTTTAAAAACCAACTCCAAAAAGTCTAAACACTGACTTCGCTTGATCAAGGATACCTGCGACTACATTGGCGCTCTTAAGAATGCCTCCTGCTTTACCGAGCCATTTAGAAACGGCTCCTTCGTCTTTTTCTTCCAATGCTTCCTTTGCGTTCTCTAGATTTCTGACGACTTTATCTCTATCATGAAATGTCTCCTTTCTGAGCGATTCAATCAGCCTATTCATACCTTCGATACGGTCTTGCACAATGGTGCTCCCACCTTGCGCGATATTCGTAATATTATCCCGCCCCACCACCTGTGCGTTAGCGCCAATGGCAGTTGCAACTGTGACGTTTCCGGAATTTCCTCTAAGATCTATCTTCAGTTCAGACATTCCTCTCTCTTCTTCTCTCTTTGGATCACGACGAACTCCTTCGAGTAGTTCACTTACTATATATTTACGATTAGCGCCAATAGGTCTATAGGTGTGGTTTGATCCCTCCTCATTCTCCAAAATCAGCAGATGACTGTAGCTTTCGTCAACGTCGGGTTGTCCAGGTAAAGGAACACGCGCTTCGACGCCAAGATCGCCGTGGGATTTGTGAACGCGATCCAGATCATCCAGGATGATATTCAATGCAGAACGCTGTAAAGCAAGTGGCCCATTCACCGCAATATCCACCATGCGCTTGTTACGATCTGCGACCACCAACACACGACACTGTGCAGCCTCGAACACTGCACCTGATTTCCAGCAGATTCGCGGTTGTTTCAATTTAGCGTGTGCTGCAACGATGAAACGAGGTATCAATCCAACTGGTAGCAGTTTGTTGTAACGATAACGGAAGCGCAAACAATCTTCTTTGCAGAACTCATCATGCTGGAAACCTTCAATCTCTACGGGCAATCCCTCTGGAACAAGAAACTGATCAGAGGCACCAGGTAAGGGGAAGCACAACCCTAGATCCTCCTCTTGCATCATCGTCAAGATGTATTCATGGCGTTCAAGGGGATAGGTTTCTGGCTTCAGCCATTGATTGAGCTGGTTCTTGTGGAAAATACCGTGCTGTTTCCGCAATTCTGGGTGGTTCAGAATGGTGTAAATGGCACCCGTCAACCAATTCGGATCGAGCAAAACGGTCTCGCGCTTCACCACCAAATCACCTGGTTTGAACCTATAGGCGACGATCACCCCAAGGTCATGCAACAAACGCAACAGAGCACGTCGCTCATCAGGAGATCGTAGATCCTGTTCGTTCGATCGTTCGGTCGCGGGTACTCTTTCGCACAGTAATTCAAAATCGGTTAGGTGTAGGACTTGCAACGCACCTGCTGCCTCGGCAATCGCACTTTTCACCCATAACCAGCTTGCGGGCACTGGATTACGAATCTCGGCGAGAGATGAATGTTCCGTGAGCGTATTGGCAATCCGTTTCTGCAAATCTTTGATGCTATTTTCTGACCAATCATCCGCATTGCAGGAGGTACGATGGAAGGCAACGATAGTCGGATGATCTCGCTTGAGTGCTTCTTTCGGAAGAAGGAGATCCTCCTTGCCGTTGTCGGATTTGTTGATGATTACAAGAACTGGGGCAGCACCCGCACGATTTTCGATGATGTTGAGCCATTCATAAATCGGTGGGTTATCTTCACGCCGATCTTCCAAGACCAGCAGATAGAGACTGCGCTGGGTTAGAAAATAGCTGTGTGTTCCGTGCATGATTTCCTGGCCGCCGAAGTCCCAGATATTGACCCTCATGCCACTTGCATCAGGCAACCATCCATTGATTTCAATGCGCTCATGGATATTCGTGACGGTGGTTTTTTGCTCATCGGGATTGCGTGCCGTTCCCGTGGTCAGATATCGGACGAGCGAGGTTTTACCCACCGCCT
>CAIJYR010000243.1 GCA_903824965.1 uncultured Thiotrichales bacterium | reverse complement strand
GGCGAGCCAGCGAAGTGGCGAGTCGTGGCGGACGCAGGGCGGCGCGGGCGCCGAAGGCACGGCATGTCGCCAATTTTTCGCTCCCGACGGCGACTGGGATGTCCCAGTCGGGTATCGCGAAAAATGGCGACTTCCCTGCCCAAAAAAGCAGAGAGAGATGCTATTAGCACCAACGACCATTCTATATGCTGGTATTGAGTTTTGATTTCCACAGCATACACCGACAATCGGGAGAGATCGACCATCATTGCCAAAAGAGCACCCGTGGCCACGAGTTCTTCTTTGGTCAGTCCTGCTTTTAGGAGAAACATACTTCTGAAGGCTCCTTGGTGTCCAGACAACCCACCAAAGAACCCGCTGATCATGCCACCATACGGCAAATATTTTCTAGGGAGTGTTATTGCGGCAAATGTTGGGGATAATTCAAGAATCACAAAGAGTAGAATAATAGTACCGATGACGCATTTGACAGGAAGAATCTGTATGGTTCTGTGAAACGCAGGATACTCAAGAAGGGGCGACATTCCAGACAACCCTCCGAGCACCAAGGCACCGACAAACGCACAGAGGATTGCTGGCACACCAAAACGGAGAAGCACCGCACGGTTTGCGTATTTCCCAACCAGCGCGATTTTAAACAGGTTGTTAGCCAGGTGTACGATGGCTGTGGTAGCGATTGCAATCTCAATGGGAAAGAAAAGTGCAATCACCGGCATCAGAAGGGTGCCAAGACCAAACCCTGAAAATAGGGTCAGCGCAGACGCCAGGAGTGCGCTGATTGCAACCAGCAAGATTTCCATAACATTTTTACTCCACTATGGCCGATGTGGATGCTGCCAAAGCATTCATGCACAGAGACGTATGCACGCGTTAGCCAAATTCTTCCGAGGAGATCACTACTGGTTTGATGACCTACCAGCTAGGATGGCCTTGAGACGTTCAATTTCAGCCAATGCCGCCTCTTTTTCTCGTGACATTGCCTCTTTCTCCTTCAAAGCCTGATCCCTTTCCCATTGCATCGTATTCTGTTCGCGTATAAACTCTTGTCGGGCTTGGTATGCGTAGTAGTCACGTTCTTTTTCTGAGAACTTCCGTCATGTGCTCATGGCTTGCCTCATTTCTGGAGTATTCACCCAATCGGGTAACAGGTCATCGTCCAATTGATCGCCATTCTTAAAGAATCGCAACCAACGCTGCTGTTCATTCTCGATGTGCTGGTCAAAGAATTTCTCTAGTTCCAATAACCACACGCCACCATGATCAACCAACTCCCTGCCTTGCTTGTCACGAAATTGATAAGCGTGGAAATAATCGTTATCCGTCCTAATCAGATTGTCACCAAGTAACCAAATGGCGTAGGTATGTCTCATTAAATGATAGTCGTCTCCGATTTGCAGTTGTTGACTATAGATATCCGCCCAATTGTAGAGTATTCTTTCGGGTAAATAGCCATAACTACACAACTGAATCTCGACCTGATATATCTGATCTCGCTCATCAATGTCTCCGAGAAACCCTGGCCTTTAGGTCGGGGATGAAAGGAGACGGTTTTAGGTGGCCGTCTTTTCGTCCGTACTTAAGGTGTCGGTCTTTCCCGGCTGTCAGCCCTTACGGGCCTAGTAACGGGAGCCTTACGGCCCCGCTCCCCTCGCTGCCAGGTTGCAACGCAGCATCGGTTCTTGCGAACCTTGCAACAGACCGTTTCGTAGTGACCCGAACCTTGTCTGTGCCTCTGCCGCCTTCAGTAGCTCAGGGTTGAGGAAGCGCTCCAAGGGGCAAGTCTTGTACTTCGTTGCAACGTAGCCACGGTGCTCTGTGGCTTAGGGGGGTCAACCCCAGGCTTGCTTTCACAAGCCCCCGCCTAAAGGCGGGGGTGGTTGACAACAGTCTGGATGGGATCGTTCCTCTTTGGACCATGAACGGGTCTCACTTTGTCCTATTCCGACAGAGGCACGTTTGATGCCAGACCCTGCGCATAGTCAGTCACACCCCAAGCTTGAGACTGGCCTCCATGAATCCGTCCAGATCGCCATCCAGCACTTTGTCGGGGTCGCCCCGTTCGAGTTGGGTGCGCAGGTCTTTTATTCTGGATTGATCCAGCACGTAAGAACGAATCTGGTGTCCCCACCCGATGTCTGACTTTGAATCTTCCACGGCCTGTTTTTCTGCCTGTTGTTTACGCATTTCTTGCTCGTAGAGCTTGGATTTTAGTTGTGCCATAGCCTTGGAGCGGTTTTTGTGTTGCGATCGCTCGCTTTGACATTGCACCACGATGCCTGATGGGACATGGGTAATGCGGATGGCAGATTCGGTTTTGTTTACGTGTTGCCCCCCTGCCCCGCTGGATCGATAGGTATCAACCTTGAGGTCGACCGTGTTGATCTCGATGTCAACATCCTCATCGACCTCAGGGTAGGCGAACACCGAGGCAAAAGAAGTATGGCGTCGATTCCCTGAATCAAAGGGAGATTTGCGTACCAGTCGGTGAATCCCCGTCTCGGTACGCAACCAACCGTAGGCATAGGCACCCTCAAAGCGCACCGTGGCACCCTTGATACCTGCCACGTCACCGGCGGTGACTTCCATGACCTCAACACCGAAATGACGCCTTTCTCCCCAGCGCAGGTACATACGCAGCAACATTTCTGCCCAGTCCTGTGCCTCTGTTCCTCCCGAACCAGATTGAATATCCAGGAAAGAATGGTGTTCATCCATAGCACCAGAAAACATCCGTCGCATTTCTAAAGCAGCTACTTGCGCTTCGATGCCATCAAGATCGACCGTGAGGGCATTGAACAGTTCCACATCGTCCTCTGAACCAGCGAGATCCAAAAGCGCCCGGACGTCTGCGAGGTGTCCTGCAAGATCGCCGAGGGTAGTGACCATTTGTTCGAGGGTCGCACGTTCGCGGCCTAAGGTCTGCGCCCTGTCTGGATCATTCCATATTTTTGGATCTTCTAACTCACGCAAAACTTCAATCAGACGTTCATGCTTGGTATCGTAGTCAAAGATACCCCCGTAGGGTGTGACTGCGATCTTCGATGTCCTTGATACGGTTCAGAATGGGATTGAGTTCAAGCATACTGGTTCTTCCTGGTTTTGGCGTTTCCTGCGAACCCTGCTCCCAGATCACCGTGCATTGCGTGATTTAGAAACATAGTTGTCCAACACGTGTAGATAATTGGCGTGCTCAAAAGCAGCGGGATTGATGGCCTTCTTTTGGGAAATACTGCCCTTCATTTCAGCAAGGGAGTTGTACTCGTTCTGCTCCATCCAGTCTGTTAGTTCGGAAAGCATTGTGGCAATGTAGTTTGGGCCACGCTGCAGCAATACGCTACACACTTGTGTGGCATCCGCACCTGCAAGTACCATTTTGATTACATCCTCCGCCGTATGAATTCCCCCCGTGGCACAGAGCGACAACTGGATATGGTTGCGAAGGATACCAATCCAGCGCATCGCAGAAAGCGATTCTGCCGAGGTCGACAGCATCATGCTCGGCACCACCTCACGGGTTTCCAGGTTGATGTTGGGGTGATAAAACCGATTGAACATCACAACCCCAGCCGCGCCCGCCCCTTCGAGGCGTTTGACGAAATGAGGCAGTGCGCTAAATTGTGGGCCAATTTTCACCGCAACGGGGATCGTGACCTGGCGGATCAGATCCTCCAGAAAATCCAGGTAGCGTTTCTCGACCTCTGCTGCTGATTCGGTAGGATCAGTTGCAATGTGGTAGACATTTAACTCTAACGCATCTGCTCCGGCTTCTTGCAAATCCTTACCGTAGTGTATCCATCCCCCTCTCGTGACACCGTTTAGGCTCGCAATCACCGGAATCTCCACGGCAGCTTTGAGCAAGGCGACCTGATCGAGGTAGCGTTCCACAGCACTCTTGAACGCCGCAGGAACGGGGCGATAGCTACTCGCCTCTGGATCACCAATGTCCTGATGCCGCAGAAAACGACTCAGCGCCTGTTCCTCGTCCAAAATTTCTTCCTCGAACAGGGAGTACATGACAATGGCAGCAGCACCGGCTTCCTCAAGCTGTCGTACCGTATCGACGCTGTGTGATAGAGGACTGGCGGAAGGGATGATGGGATTTTTGAGCGAAAGACCAAGGTAGTCGGTACGGATGTCCACGGTGTCGATCCTATGGTGTGATGAGGGGAATTGGTGGGAGGGATGAAAAGTGAGGGTGTCATGCACACCTTTCAGTGTGGCTCCCCTCGCTGCCATATTGCAACTTGTCTTTGCCTCTGCCGCCCTCAGTGCTTGGCCTTGAGGAAGCACACCAGGGGGCAAGCATTGTACTGCCTTGCTTTATCGCCACGATACTCTGTGGCTGAAGCTGGTCAACCACATGGCTCAGCTGCACAGAGCCACCCGCCTGTAGGCGGGCTGGTTGAAGGAACTGGCCCCGGTTGGTTACTGTCCAGCTACCAGTATCCGGTCTAGGTCTGTACTGGGTGCTGCCTCCCCTAGTGCCGATCTTGGCATACTTCCCGAGGTTGTGCCTAGGGTATGTGATCACCATTGTACCGAGTCTCTGGCGAGTATCGAAGCGCGATAAGGTTGGCGTCTTAGATCGCATGTAATCATATAGGTATTCTAAGACCAAAGTGGGTGCTATCCTAGCAGGTGCGCAAGCAAAACAGATGTATCAACCACACCTGCCCCGCCCAAACGCGGTAGCTTGTGATGGCCCCTCCCCCCTGGCTGCTCCAAGACCAATTCGGTGTTACGAACTTTTTTATGATAAATGCGTTGAATCGTACAACAGTATTGATCATGCTCCTCTTTGGGGTGTGTAGTATGGCGTGGGCGGCGGAGACGGAGGGCAGTTTCTACAAGTGGACAGATGAACATGGGGTTACGCACTACGGCGATCATATTCCACCGCAATATTCTCAGCAAGAAACGTCAAAACTCAACCAGTATGGGTTGACAGTGGGTGTGACCAGCGCACCGAGAACCAAGGAACAATTGGAAGAGGATGCACGCAACGCACGGATCCAAGCGGAAGCACGTCGTCAAGTTGAAGAACAAAGAGAGAAAGATCGAATGTTGTTACTTTCTTATATCACTGAGACAGATATAGAGAAAGCGCGTAATGAGAAAATAAACTTAATCGATGGCGTGATGAACGTCACCAACAATAACATTGCACTTTCACAGCACTCCCTTCAGACGCTACAGAACCAAGCTGCAGAGAGAGAAAGAACTGGTGTGCCGATTCCACTCACTTTGCGAAAGACCATTGATGAAACACAAGAGATGATTGAACAATACAAATCCTACATTGAGATGAAACGTAAGGAAAGATCGGAGGTCATTGCGCGATTCAATGCTGATCTCCAGCGATTTCGTATGCTAAAAGGCATACAAACAACGGATGTAGGATCCCCTGATCAGAATCAAGCGTCCCCCAAAAACGCTGGCGCGAACAGGAATGCAGGGACTCAACCAGAAGGAACGGTTACAGCAGAGTGCAATGATCCGAGCGCCTGTGCACGTGCTTGGTCTTTGGCAAAAAGCTACCTAGATGCGAAGGCGAGTACCCCTTTGCGCGTGGTGACTGATACCCGCCTTGCGACGGGTGCACCAACATCACCGGATAGTGTTGCTCTGTCCGTTGTTCGTACCCGGAACCCCCAAAACCCCCAGAACCAAGGGGGTGCTTGTTTGGTTCTGGAGATCCACTGCCAAGATTCTCCTGCGGGGATCCAGTATTGCGCTACATCAGAAGTACAAGCCATCCGCGATGGATTTAAAAAGTACGTCGAAGGTCACTAGATCATCCTTCGATTGGCGTGTGAGCACAAGGGGATCCAACGGTGGATTTTATCGTGTCGAAATTGTTGTGGATTGTGGTATCGCCGGTGAATTTCTTGGTGCTGTTGTTGGCGATCGGTGTTTGCTTGCATGGGTGTGGTAGGCATTTGATACAACGGATCGGATGGCGGATGACGGTATTGGCTACCGTTGTCCTCGCAGGGCTTCTCATTCTCCCACTGGATCTTTGGGTCATCCAGCCGTTGGAGGAACGCTTTCCGGTTCCGAAACTCCCAGCACACGTGGATGGTATCATCGTACTCGGTGGGATGGTGGATACTGTGGTCAGCCAAGCATGGGGACAACCCAAGCTCAACCATAATGCGGATCGATTGACCGAATTTGTGCACTTGGCACGCCTGTATCCAGAAGCAAAGTTGATCTTCTCTGGCGGGTCTGGCGCTCTGCTGTCCAGCGATTTGATCACCGAAGCGGCTGTGGCGCGTGAGATTTGCGCACGCCTTGGCCTCGCCACCGATCGAATACAGTTTGAGGATCGATCGCGCAATACCTACGAGAATGTTCTGTTTAGCCTCACCATGGCACAACCCAAAAAGGGAGAGACCTGGGTTTTGATCACGTCTGCGATCCACATGCCACGCGCAGTGGGTATTTTCCGTCAGATGGGGTGGTCTGTGCTGCCCTATCCGGTAGCTTTCTGGACAGCACCGCCTGTAAACGATCTGCGACCACCGTTGAGTTTGGCCAATACCTTCTTCCGACTCGATGAGGGTACCCACGAGTGGGTGGGACTCCTCGCGTACCACATGATGGGGCGAACCAGCGAGTGGTTCCCAGGGCCGTAAGCAGTTATCGAAGGCTTGTTGGACACCAGATACCCTCTGGACACAATTGCGGAGGCTGCTCAGAGTAAGTGAGGATAGTATTAGCATAGTAAATTTTGCTGAGGTCTGGAGAAACCGATAGCTTGCCATCGATCTCACTCCATGGAATGGGGCGCGGCGAATCATTACAAAGCGTCTCCCAGTCCAATATCTGTCCTGTCTCCTCAAAAGATACCTTGGTACGCCAGGTCTGTAGCTTTGTGTGTAGTGGATCATTCGCAGAACAAACACCATCCGCTGGCAAAAGATAATAGGAACGGTTTGCCAGTTTTCCTATATCGATTGCTGTGGTGTCTCCATTGGTCACAGTAGAGTTCTCGGTATTGACGACCTTTAGCCAATGATTCTCTGGAGGGGTGCTTGTGGACGGTGCTGCAACGGTAGAAGATGTCCCTGTCTCAACAGAATCGCAAGCCGATTTCGTAGAGTAGCTTAAAGACAGACAAATGGTAAGTATGAATCCGCATCCAAACAGGGAACGAGAAAAAGGATGAAACATGACTCTGTCTCCATTTACTGCTTGGTAAAGTGGTAGCCGCCGCATCCGCAATCCGTACTCAATACTTGGCCATCTCTCAGCACGCCTGAGAGAGTCACTGTATCTAACCCAAGTTGCCACCTATCAGGCGACGAAGACCGCATAAGAAATATGATATTTCAGGCTGCGAATTGAAAGCTGTGAGCCAGGACAAACAGAAATGCTTTTAATTCAAAACCAGCACTGGTAACTGCATGAATC
>CAIJYR010000242.1 GCA_903824965.1 uncultured Thiotrichales bacterium | reverse complement strand
GATTCATGCAGTTACCAGTGCTGGTTTTGAATTAAAAGCATTTCTGTTTGTCCTGGCTCACAGCTTTCAATTCGCAGCCTGAAATATCATATTTCTTATGCGGTCTTCGTCGCCTGATAGGTGGCAACTTGGGTTAGATACTGAGAACAAGAAGTCTCTTTACTGGGATACGCAGAATACGATAACAATAAGGAACGAGACGAGACGGCCTGATTTAATCTGTCGGCAATATTCTGTGCCAATCATTGTGATTGAGTGCAAGCTTTGGGCTAAATTCACCCCTGGTCAACTTGAAAGCTACGGCCAGTGGCTTTTTAATCAGAACAAAGATGCAGCATTGATCCTCATAACACAATACACAGAACCACCAAACGGATTCTTATCTGGAAATAGTGATGGATGCAATTAAAGTGGCAGCTCATATATGATATCGCAACGATACTGTGTACGATGGCTTAGTGTTTATCAGTGGCTTAAAGGTCTAACGAAAAACCATTGCCTATCCGCGCTTGCAGAAGACTTCTTAATATTCATGGGAGAACAAAACGTGGTCTCAGATGTACAAGAACCGACCTCAAACGATTTTGCGGCGCTCCAAGTATTCGCCAGCGGCCCTGCTGAGAAGATTAACAAGGCTATGCTAAGAATACGTGACACATTGAAACCTAAATACCCAGCATTAGATTGGGGGAAAGAAGAGAAGGATCTTGGAGGGAGTAGATATATTATAGAATCTGGCGGAACAATAAGCTAGGTTATATTGCCAGCCCAATTTGGGCTTGGTTACTCGTGGTTTGGGTGGGGGATTAAATATCCTGGGCACGAGGGCATTTTATCTCAGATAGATGCATTCAAAGAAGTGCTTCCGAGATCACCATATTTCTATTTTTTCATCCGCTCCAATATGCAGTCAGTCGTCTTGTCGCGTATACAGGAACGAGGAAACGTGAGCGCATACATTCTCAATTCTAATCAGGAGATGGGGGAAACAGTAGTCTGTGTCGCCACTAAACGCCTTGATGAATTTATAGAAGCCAGTAGCCCTATTGATGCGATAATAAATTGGTTAGATCAACATGTCAGCGACGCCATTCGCATATTGGGGCTGGATCTATAGTATGTCTAATAGGTTTTGATAAGTCTTCCGTGCGATGTGGGTACTCATCATGGTGGCGAATTCTCATCTATGTCCACGCGACAATGCTTGCATCATACAGCCTCAATGACATATTGTATCCTTGAATACCATGCACGTAGTTGACACGGTTCCCATTATACGTCATTCCCGCATGGCGACTGACAACAAGATGTTGGGTCTAGGCCAGCTTGTCGCCGTACTGAAGAGAGACGGCGTATCGGAGGCTGTGCTAGGCGAAGCGTGTCGGGAGCTGGAGGCCACACGGTTGATCTGTCGGTAGTCCTTCTATCACGCCATCATTGCCTACTCGTCGACTTGGAACGGAAGCGGTGCTAGAATCTTCGCACTGGTTTTTTCGCGACCACCGAGAGGCCAGCGAGGGTTCGTGGGTCGATTTTCGGTCATTCTGTTCGAGTGTGCGAGGAGCATCGCCATGCGTGCGGTTCTGTGGGTGATGGTTATATTGTTGGTAGTGGCTCTGCCCGCAGGGGCGGCAACCGAGGTTCCGCAGTCCAGTACGTCTGCACCTGCAAAATACCCCAACACAACGGTCAACGACCAAATGCGTTCCATGGCCGCGACCAGCACCCTGCAGCGGCTATCATTCGGTCAAGCCTCCGTTCTTGTGGGGGGAAGCGTCCTTGGGGCATTTTTCGTCGGTCGCGTGCTTGCGCGGCTGCTCTCGATTGATCGCCTTCCCATGACCTTCATGGGCATTCTGTTCGGCGCTACCGTGGCAGGCCAATGGTGCGACAAGGATTTATGGCCTTGTTGATCGGTTTGCCATTCCAACAGAGACGCATTCTCATGTCCAAACGCTTGGCCCTTGGCCTTCTGTTCCTGTTGGTTTCTGCAACCGTTGCAGCGGCAGATTTCTCCACCAAAGACCTCGAAGGACACCCCCTTTCCCTCGCAGACTATCGGGGCAAGTGGGTCGTGATCAATTTCTGGGCCACCTGGTGCCCTTACTGCGTCGACGAAATCTCCGACCTCAGTGCCTTTTATCGTGCCCACAACGCCAAAGATGCCACGGTACTCGGCCTGAGTGTGGATGACGCAGACGAGATCAGCGATGCCGAACTCCGTGATTTTGTCCACACCAACAACATCACTTATCCGATCATTCGTGCGACCCAAACCATTGTGCGTGCCATTGGCCCCATCAAGGGTCTTCCCACCACGTATTTGGTCGATCCGAACGGAAAAGTGGTGGCTCGTCAGCTTGGCCCCATGACGGGTGCCGATTTAGAGCAGTTCATCCGAGATCATGCGTCTTCCCTTAAAACAGCCTCTCCTTGAAAACCATCCGTTTTCCAGAGAAGATAGCACCGCTGCATGGACTCCAGGAGTAGCTTCGTTCTAGGCCCAATCGGGCTGACGGCAGGGAAAATTGGCACCTTTACGGACGGTTATCCAAAACCGTCTCCTTTCCTCCCTGCGCCTCAGGGCGGGGTTTCTCGGAGACGTTGATGAGATTGCGAATTCTTGGTTGTGGCGGGGGGATTGGGAACGGTCGGCGCACGACCACCTTGCTCGTAAACGAAAACCTTCTCATTGACGCAGGTACCGGCGTCAGCGACCTGACGATGGAGGCCATGTGCCTCATTCGTCACATTTTTTTCACGCATTCGCATTTAGATCATGTAACGTGTATGCCGTTTTTGGCAGACACGGTTTTTTCTCGTAGTAAGCACGGCATCAAAATGTATGGTCTCTCCGAGACCCTGGGTGCCGTGCGTACCCATATCCTCAATGGGACGATTTGGCCCGATTTTACGGTCATTCCCCCTAAGCAGCCCTTGCTGTCTTACCGTCCTGTTGCGCTGGGAGAAAAGATCCCGCTGGATCGCCTAGAAGTGACGGTGATTCCCGTGAACCATTCCGTACCTGGCGTTGGCTACTTGGTGGATGATGGGCAACATGCGTTTGCGTTCAGTGGCGACACCAGCACCAATGAAACCTTCTGGAATGCCCTCAATGCACATCCGCGCTTGGATTTGCTCATCGTCGAGGTAGGATTCCCCAACGAACAAGAAGCACTTGCCAAGATCAGCGGACACTACACCGCGACACTGCTTGCACGGGACATTGCGCAGTTGCGACACAGGGTACCCATCTACATTACGCACATGAAGCCCGGCCTAGAGGATCAAATCATGCTGGAGTGTCGGGAGCAGATGCCGGAGTACAACCTGGCACCCTTGGCCGATCGCATGATCTTTGAGTTTCCTTACGTATAAAACGCAGCCCCTCTGGGTTTCGGCAGAGGGGCGATTGCCTACGGTTGTTGGTAATACTCTTTGTACCACGCCACAAAACGAGCAACGCCGATTTCCACACTGGTGGATGGTTTGAATCCCACGTCACGGACGAGATCTTCGACATCGGCATAGGTATCGGGTACATCGCCTTCTTGCAGTGGTAGGAAGCGTTTCTCTGCATCACGACCCAAGCAATGTTCCAAGACTTCGATGTAGCGCATCAAATCAACCGGATGATGGTTGCCAATGTTGTACAGGCGGTAAGGTGCGAGACTGGTACTGGGATCATTGCCATCCCAACCAGGATTGGGTGCGGGAAGGCGATCAAGCACACGAATCACCCCCTCTACGATGTCATCAATATAGGTAAAGTCTCGGCGGTGTTTCCCGTGGTTGTAAACGTCAATTGGTTCCCCTGCAAGGATGCTGCGGGTGAACTTAAAGAGCGCCATGTCCGGCCGACCCCAGGGGCCGTAGACGGTGAAGAACCGCAACCCTGTGGTGGGCAGTTGCCACAGATGGCTGTAGGTGTGTGCCATCAATTCGTTGGTCTTCTTGGTGGCAGCGTAGAGACTCAAGGGGTGATCTACATTGTCATGCACCGAAAAGGGCATTTTGCGGTTGGCACCGTAGACCGAACTGCTGGACGCATAGACCAGGTGTTCAACACCGTGGTGGCGACAGCCTTCGAGCAGGTTGGCAAAACCAACGAGGTTACTCTCGACGTAGGCAAGCGGATTGGTGATGGAGTAGCGCACACCCGCTTGTGCCGCGAGATTTACCACCCGTTGGGGGCGGTGGTTAGCAAACACTTCAGCCATGGCTGCACGATCTTGGATACTGACCCGCAGATCGGTAAACCCTGGCTGCGCGAGCCTCGCCAAGCGCGACCGCTTGAGTACCACATCGTAATAGGGATCGAGGTTGTCGATGCCAATGACTTCATCTCCCCGTGCGAGGAGGCGGTGCGCCAAGGCTGCGCCGATAAAGCCCGCTGTGCCGGTGACAAGCACTTTCATAGATAGTTCGATCCCGTAAGGTAGGTGCTGGTTCTGTTTCTCTTATTCTCTGACAGGATCGTTTCGGTTACAATACGACGCTTCGTTTATCCCTAGAGGTCGATGCCACCCGTGACGCTCTCTCACCCACATGATCCGAACGACGCCCCCCTCGTGGAAGTGCGGGGTCTGTGTTTTGCGCGGGAGGGGCGGGTCATCTTCGACGGTGTGGACCTGACCATTCCCCGTGGACGGGTCACGGCCATCATGGGGCCAAGTGGCACCGGCAAAACAACTTTGCTGCGTCTCATCGGAGGACAGCTGGTTCCCGATGCCGGACAGATTACGGTCGATGGCCAACAGGTCAACCGATTGAAGCGGCGCGAATTGTTTGAACTGCGCAAGCGGATGGGAATGCTCTTCCAGGCTGGTGCTTTGCTAACCGATTTGAGTGTCTTTGAGAATGTTGCCTTTCCTCTGCGGGAACATACGCATTTATCAGAGTCGATGATCCGCGATCTTGTGCTCCTCAAACTCGAAGCGGTGGGTTTGCGGGGGGCTCGTGATCTGATGCCCTCCCAGTTGTCCGGTGGCATGGCGCGGCGGGTTGCCCTGGCCCGTGCCATTGCACTAGACCCCATGATGGTGATGTACGATGAACCGTTTACGGGCCAAGATCCTATCTCGTTGGGTGTGTTGGCACGTCTTGTTCGTCACCTCAATGACAGCATGGGACTGACGAGCCTCGTGGTCTCCCATGATGTCCACGAGACCTGTGCCATTGCCGATTACGTCTATTTGATTGCCGAGGGTCGTGTTGTGGGTGCCGGAACCCCCACCGAGATGAGTGCCAGCCCCTCGCCTTGGATACGGCAATTCATGCAAGCACAGTCCGAAGGGCCGGTACCTTTCCATTATCCAGCCCTAGACTTGATTACCGATCTGATGCAGGAGGGAGGGGCATGAGCGACTGGTTCGCTGCTTGGGGTCGTCAGGGACTGGCTGTATTGATACGCCTTGGACGCGCACACCTCCTTTTGTTCGACATCCTGTGCGCTTTGCCTGCGCTGGTGCGACGCCCTGGCGAGTTGATACGCCAGGTGCATTCGGTCGGTGTGCGATCCCTTGTGATCATTGTCATTTCTGGATTGTTTGTGGGGATGGTGTTGAGCTTGCAGGGCTATAACACCTTGGTGAATTTCGGCGCTGCACAATCCCTTGGGGTCTTGGTTGCCTTGTCCTTAGTGCGAGAATTGGGGCCGGTGGTGAGTGCTTTGCTGTACGGTGGTCGCGCAGGTTCGGCGCTTGCGGCTGAAATCGGACTCATGAAAGCCACCGAACAACTGTCGGGCATGGAAATGATGGCAGTAGATCCCATCGAACGAGTGTTGGCACCCCGTTTTCTGGCGGGCGTGTTGGCCATGCCGTTGTTGGCAGCCATCTTCAGTGCGGTGGGCATCCTGGGTGGGTACCTGGTGGCGGTTGGTTTGCTGGGTCTGGATGAGGGTGCGTTTTGGTCTCAGATGCAGAGCCATGTAGAGTTCTACCAAGACATTGGCAATGGCATCGTGAAGAGCCTTGTGTTCGGGATCGTGGCCACCTGGATTGCGCTGTTTCACGGGTACGATGCTGTGCCGACCGCAGAAGGGGTGAGTCTGGCTACCACCCGTACCGTGGTGCATACCGCATTGGCGGTGTTGATGCTTGATTTTGTGCTGACTGCGCTCATGTTCAACAAGGTTTGATTCGGAGACACTGATGATTCAGCAGAGAAAACTGGAGATTGCGGTCGGGTTCTTCATGGTGCTTGGGTTGGCGGCTTTGTTTATGTTGGCCATGCGTGTGAGTAACCTGAGCACTGTGGGCCTCTCGGACACAGACAGTGGCTACAACGTGACCGCCCTTTTTCAGAACATCGGGGGTCTGAAGGTACGATCGCCGGTGCGTGTCGCGGGTGTGCGTGTGGGGCAGGTAACAGGCATCGACTTGGACAATCGCTACGCCGCTGCGGTACGGATGCACATCGCCAATGGGTATACCTTCCCCAAAGATACCTCCGCGAGCATCTTTACCTCTGGATTGTTGGGTGAGCAGTACGTCAGTTTGGATCCTGGCGGGGATCCTGTGCTGCTCAAGAATGGCGATGTGATTCGGGCCACACAGTCAGCACTCGTGCTAGAACGCTTTATCGGACAGTTTCTTTTTAACAAAGCACAGGAGCCTGGCAGCAAATGATCAGTCTTTCGAGAGTAACCTTGCTCACAATCGGTTTATGGTGGTCGATGATAGCGGGAGCGGCCTCAGATGCCGAAACAACGGCTGTTCAAGCACGTGCTGCAGATCCAAAACAGTTGGTGGAGTCCATCACAAATAGCGTGTTGTCACAGATTCAGGGCCACAAAGAGGAAATGCGGCGTGATCCGCACAGCATCTATGCGTTGGTAGAAACCTGGGTATTGCCTCATTTTGATTTTGAAAGGATGTCGCGCTGGGTGTTGGGTCGTTATTGGAACGATGCCACGCCTGCACAACAAACGCGCTTCGTAGAAGAGTTTCGTACTCTCTTGGTGCGTACCTACGGCGTTGCACTGTTGGACTATACGGATGAGCCGATCCAATTTTTGCCTTCTCGTGGGGATCCGGCCCAGGGTGATGTCACCGTGCGAACCAGTATACGGCACCATGGCAGCACGATTGTCGTCGAGTCCAACATGTACCGGAAGGATGGTGCCTGGAAGGTGTACGACGTTGCCATTGAAGGGGTGAGCCTGGTATCTAATTATCGCAGCTCTTTTGCAAACGATATTCGTAACAATGGCATGGACGGTCTCCTCGCCAAACTGGCCGCGATGAATCGATCCTCCGCTGGCAAGGCGGGGTGAGCCATGGGCGCAGTGCGTCTTGAACAGCAGGGAGATCGCTCTTACTTGCTCTCGGGTGAACTGACTTTTGCAACGGTGCCGGGCGTCTGGAAAGACACCGAGCGGTTGTTTGCCAATTCTGAGCCGCTGACCATTGACCTTGCGGGGATTACGAGGAGCGACAGTGCGGCGCTTGCCCTGTTTTTGGCGTGGTTTCGGCAAGGAAAAGACAAGGTGCGTTATCGGCATCTTCCTGCCCAATTGTTGGCTGTGGCGCGGTTGAGCGGCATAGACGATTGGTTATCTCGTGCTTGTGATCCCTACTATGGGGTGGCCATGGGTATAGAAGAACCTTCCCAAGAAGAAATCGTTCTGCGAACGGTCAAGCGTATCCTCACGGAGGTGATCCGAGAGACGGCGGTGGCACCTGGAATGCTTCATCCTCTGACGACTGCCACACGGGAGGAGATTCGCCGCTGTTTTGTCGTGATTACGGAGCGTGAACAGGCATTGGCTGCGATTGCGGGACGCCCGTTTGCACAGCGACCGCATTTTAAAGACGATCCCCGTACCCGATCCGAGGTGGTTGTTCCCATCACGTCCCTCAAGCGCACCCATCTCGATCAGCACGATCGCCCAGAACACTCCGAACACCCTGATCATCACGTTCAGAAAGACTGAATCCTATGGGCCATCCCATGGAGGAGGTCTTCGCAACGGCCGATTGCCTGTATCCTCAGGAAGCCGTGGAAAGCGCATTAGACCAGCTTGCCAGTGCCATTGGAGCGCGGTTAGCGGATCGTGATCCCCTGGTGCTCTGCGTGCTCACGGGTGGGATCCCTACGGTCGGGCACTTGTTGACGCGCCTGGTTTTTCCCCTACACCTCGATTACCTCCACGCAACCCGCTATCGCAACCAAACCGCAGGGGGAGCACTCACCTGGGTAGCACGTCCCAAAACACCGTTGGTGGATCGGGTGGTGCTTGTAGTTGACGACATTCTGGATGAGGGCATTACGCTGCACGCCATCCTTGAAGAATGTCGTAAGGCGGGTGCTGCGGAAGTCTTGAGTGCTGTCTTGGTTCGTAAGGATCGTCCTCGTGCGGTGGATGTGTGCCCGGACTTCGTGGGTCTGGAGATTCCAGATCGCTATGTCTTCGGGTACGGTCTGGACTATCATGGTTATTGGCGCAATGCACCTGGCATCTATGCCGTTCGGGGACTCTGATGCAACCAACACACGAAATAACGCTGGCGATTATCGGTGGGAGCGGCCTCGCTTCTTTGCCAGGGATGGAGGTTGTTGGCGTAGAGAAGGGATTGCATACGCCCTACGGTGATCCCTCAGGGCCGTTGATCCGTGGCCGATTGCACGACAAAGAGATCCTTTTCCTCGCCCGCCACGGCACCGGACACACTATTCCGCCGCATCGGGTCAACTACCGTGCCAATCTTTGGGCCTTGAAAGAACTGGGTGCCCATCGGGTTTTGGCGGTCAATGCGGTGGGTGGGATTCATCCTGATCTTGGGCCTGGTCGCATTGCCATTCCTGAGCAGATCATCGATTACACCTACGGAAGGGCGCATACGTATTTTGAGGGCATATTGGAGGGCGAATCGATTGTCCAAGGGCTGGGGGAGATTCAGGTAAAACATGTTGATTTCACAGAACCCTACTGTGCAGCTCTGCGTGCGCGACTGCTGTTTGCGGCTGGCATGAGTGGGTTGGATGCCTATTTTGGGGGAACCTACGGTGCGACCCAGGGGCCGCGCCTAGAGAGCAAGGCCGAGATTGACCGTTTAGAACGGGATGGCTGCCAGATGGTTGGGATGACGGGTATGCCGGAAGCGGGTCTCGCGCAAGAATTGGGGTTGTGTTACGCCTGTTGTGCGGTGGTGGCCAATTGGGCCGCTGGACGGGGGGGCGGGGCACCTATTGAATTGACCGATATCGAGCGTGTTTTGCAGGATGCCATGCGCGAAGTCCATGCCCTTGTAGAAGCGTTGCTGAGGAGGTTGTGACCTGCCATGGCCGTTCGCACGATTTTGCGCATGGGTCATCCGGTATTGGCCAGGCCCTCGGAACCCGTCACGGTCTTTGATACACCTGCGCTGCATGGATTGGTGGCGGATCTGTTCGACACCATGGTAGCCAACCAAGGCGCGGGATTAGCCGCACCCCAAATTGGGGTCGCGTTGCGTGTGGTGGTCTTTGGTGTGCGTGTTCCTCAGCAGGATCCAGAGAGGGATGAAATCCCTTTCACGGTACTCGTCAATCCGGTGTTGGAACCGCAAGGCACCGAAAGCGACGAAGCCTGGGAGGGTTGTTTGTCGATCCCTGGTATGCGGGGTGTGGTGCCTCGGTATACCCACCTCCGCTATAGCGCGTTTGATATTCGTGGCGTGTCCATTCGCGGTGAGGCGACGGGGTTTCATGCCCGTCTTGCACAGCATGAGTGTGATCACCTAGATGGCATTCTTTATCCGTATCGTATACGGGATCTGCGTCTTTTTGGTTTTACCGATGCGTTGTCCCTGCAAGCGCCTTCTGAATCGTAAGCCGTCAACCACCCCGCTTACATGCCGTGCCGTGAGAAACGGGCAAGAAAGCTGAGGATGGAGTAACCCATGTGGCTTATCAAATCCGAACCCTCCGTGTACTCATGGGACAAACTCGTTGAAGACAAACGCACCGAGTGGGATGGTGTACGCAATCATCAAGCAAACGCCAATCTCAAAGCAATGCGTATTGGAGATCGCTCTTTTTTTTATCACTCGGCCCAAGGGTTAGCAATAATCGGCATCGCAGAAATTGTCCGGCAAGCCTATCCAGACCGCCACGATACCACAGGGCGGTTTGTCGCGGTTGACATCGTTCCGATTGCTGCCTTGGAACGCCCTGTTACTTTGCGAGAGATCAAACAAGATCGAGTGCTACGCAACATGGCGATCGTGCGCCAACCAAGACTCTCTGTATCTCGTGTCTCCCTCGAAGAATGGGAGAGAATCGTACATCTCGGCTGCGCCACCTTCCCGCATCAACAACCTCTTTGAGTCTAGAGATCAACGCTCGATGAACACCAGCACTCGTACCATCCTGCAAGTAGGCGATAAGGCACCGATGTTTACAATTCCCACAACAGATATAGGCGAGATCAGCCTAACAAGCCTTTTAGGCAATCCTTTTGTGTTGTATTTCTATCCGAAAGACGATACGCCTGGTTGTACAAGAGAGGCATGCGATTTTCAAGACGCGCTCCCACAATTCGCAACGCTCCGTATCCAGGTCATCGGTGTTTCTAGGGACGGCACTGCAAGCCATGTACGATTCAAGAGGAAACATGGATTAGATTTTCCTCTTGGCACAGATGCCAATGGTGAGATCTGCGATCGCTACGGCGTTTGGGTAGAAAAGAAGCATTTCAATAAGCAATATATGGGCATCGAACGATCCACATTTCTAATCGATGGCGAGGGTATCATTCGCGCTCTCTGGCGGAAGGTGCGCGTGGCAGGGCATGTGGATGAGGTCAAACAAGCAGCAAGTGCAATAATAAATATATGGGCATCGAACGATCCGCATTTCTAATCGATGGCGATGGCATCATTCACGCTCTCTGGCGTAAGGTGCGCGTGGTCGTGCATGTGGATGAGGTAAAACAAACAGCAGAGACCTTGGATGCTCTCCGCAAGTGCGCTTTGCGTGTGTGGAACCAAAAAACCAAAATATCGCGTTTCATCACCGCGCCTCTGGACAGGGTTTCTCGGAGACACTGATGATCCTGATCAGTATTGCTGAACAGCGTTTGCGACTGCTCCAGGGAGAAAGCGTGCGGATGGATACTGTGGTATCAACGGCACGCAAGGGCGTTGGGGAACAGCGCGGCAGTGGGCAAACCCCACGCGGATGGCACCAGATACGTGCTCGCATTGGGGGTGAGTGTCCGCTGAATACGGTCTTTGTGGGTCGCCGCCCGACAGGGGAGATCTATTCTCCCGAACTGCGGGATCGATTTCCTGAACGGGATTGGATTCTGACACGCATTCTGTGGCTTTCTGGCCTAGAGGTAGGACACAATCGGTTGGGTGCGGTCGATACGATGGCCCGTTATATTTATATCCATGGATGTCCAGACGAGTCCCCAATGGGTGTGCCAGAATCCCATGGTTGTATCCGAATGCGGAACGAGCATCTCGTTGCACTTTTTGATCGTGTCACGGTCGGAATGCGCGTGCAGATTGTCTAGATCCCTTTGTAGACTGCGCCCGCCATAATCGAGTCATCGGACTTGTTTGTACAGAGCCACCCGGCTTCAGGCGGGGGTGGTTGACACTTGGATCTCAACAAGGGTGATGTCGTCCTCGTGCACTGAAGAATCCGTATGGATCTTGATCAGCGTAATCAGATCGTCGAGCGTATAGAGACTGAGAGCGACTTGTTCGAGAAACGCTTCTAGCTTCTCTAGGCCGAACATTGTTTTGTGTGTTCCTCTCGATTCGATGACGCCATCCGAGAAAATGTAGAGACGATCGACGTCCTCTAGTGCTACATGGGTAGATGCACCCGCGATGTCGAGGTTCTTGAGAATCCCCAGCGGTACCATGCCAGAAGAAAGGTGCGTTTTCCTGCCGTCCTTATTAAAGAGAAGCGTATCAGGTAGACCAGCATTCCAATGGATAGCTTGCTTGCGGTCGGGTGCAATCTCCACCATCGTGGCAGCAAAGAAAATTCCAATGGGCAATCGTAGGCATAGCTGCCGATTGATTTCCTCCAACAGCAATGCGCCCGAATAGGCACGTTTCGCCAGTTCATAAAAGAGATAGGTGACGAGCGGCCCACCGATGGCTGCAGGTAAACCGTGTCCCGTAAAATCTCCGAGCAAGACCCATTGTCTTCCATCCGGTGTAAAAGTGGACAGTAACATGTCACCCGCAGTGGCCTCAACCGGTGCTATCAGATAACGCAAATAGCGATCGTCGAGTGTATCGGCAGAGCGCATTTTTAAGAGGATTTTCTCGATCAGTTCCCGTTCTTGTAGCAACCTATTGTTTTGCACGTCCAACTTTTGCGTGGCTGCTCGTAGGGCTAGGTGCGTTCTTACCCTAGCCTGGATGATGGGAATGCTGAAAGGCTTTGTAATATAATCAACTGCACCAATGTTCAGTCCCTCTAATTCGTCTTCTATTTCAGACTTGGCCGTAACAAAAATGATAGGGATATTCCTTGTGGCGGGATCCTCTTTGAGTCTGCGACACACCTCATAGCCACTCATCACAGGCATCATGATGTCGAGCAAGATCAGATCGGGATAGGGATGTATCGTGGCAGCTCTGAGGGCAATTTTTCCGTTGAGCGCAGGTCTCACGGTATAGTCGTTGATCAAAGCAGCTTTCAGCACGTCAATGTTTTCCGCGATGTCATCTACAATGAGAACAGTCGGCTTGTCAATGCGGGTGGATGACATGGTGGTTTCCAGTCTATGTCTGAAATCGTTGGCCGTTTAGGGGTGGGTCTGTTCTTTCGTTTCCTGACATTGTTCCATGATCGCAACGATCTCGGAGCGCAAGCCGACGAAGATCTCTGTCAGTCTTGGATCAAAATGTTCCCCAGCCGAGCGAGTAAGGAGTGCGAGTGTATCATCGACTGTCCACGCCTTTTTATAGGGACGCGGCGAAGTAAGCGCATCAAAGACATCCGCAAGCGCAACGATACGTCCCTCTAGAGGAATGGCCTCTCCTTGCAAGCCTCGCGGATAGCCGGAACCGTTCCATTTCTCATGATGGGTTAATGCGATAGACGCACCGAGAGTGAGGATGCTCGAAGTCTGCCTGCCAATGATCTCAAAACCGATCTCAGGATGGCGTTGGATGATAGCGAACTCTTCTGGTGTGAGCTTTCCAGGCTTAAGCAGGATGTGATCCGGAATGCCAATCTTCCCAACGTCGTGCAGGGGTGCTGCAATCCTCAACTCTTCTGCCTCTGGCTCACTCAAACCGTAGTGCAGTGCCAACAGGTGCGTGAATCGACTCATGCGCACGATATGCAGACCGGTGTCATTGTCGCGGTATTCAGCAGCACGCCCTAATTGGCGGATCACCTCTTGGCGGGTTTCTTGGAGTTCTAGGTTTCGGATTTGCAGTTGGGCCGTCCGTAAATCCACTTGATCCGCCAGCATCTTTTGTTGATCACGCATGGCCAGGTGCGTCCTTACCCGTGCCTGTACGACGGCGGGGCTGACGGGCTTGATCAAATAATCGACAGCGCCCAGTGCAAAGCCACGGACTTCATCCTCTGCGTCGGATCTTGCCGTCATGAATAGAATATGGATATCCCGTGTCCGTTCCTCCTCTTTTAGCAAACGACATGCCTCGTAGCCATCCATGACCGGCATCATAATGTCCATTAAGATAATGTCGGGAGGTCTTTTAGACAATGCCACCCGAAGGGCGATACGACCATTGATCGCTACCTGAATTCGATAGTGGGGTGAAAGAATCTCTCGTAACAGATAGAGATTCTCTGGGACGTCATCTACCAGGAGGACGGTCTTTTGTACGTTACGGTTCATGGTGTGGGAATCCCCTCTGCCTGTGCCCATTCACGAACAAGGGAAAGACAGGTATCGAAATCATAGGCCCCTACTGCTGTCTGAATGGCGGTAAGCCGCGCTATACGGTGTGTGCTGCCCACTCGTGTAGCCAGCTCACGTACCACCGTCTCCACAGAGGCGTCGAAAGACAGAAGCAGCTCTATCGCTTTCTCAAAGAGAGGTGCCAATTCTGAGGGTGTGGCCTCTAGCGCGGGATCCACCGTCTCTCGTCGTGCGGAGGTGCTCTCTCCCAGTGTCCGTGCAAGATCCGACAAAAGGGCGGAGAGCACGGTCATCGCATCGCTTACCGAGGCGGGAAGCGCCTGCAGATTCTCTGGGGTTCTGGCGTTTTTCTCGATGCGTGCTGCTAGCGTCGAAAGGGTTGTGGCCCCAAGGGTGGCGGCAACCCCCTTTAAGGCATGGGCAAGATGTTCCAAGGCTAAGAAGTCATCCGTGGCCAAACACCTGTCCATTTCTTGCGTGGTCTTGGCTTGGTTACGAGAGAACTTGAGGAGGAGTTCTCTGTACAGGGTGCTATTACCCCCCACATTGCACAATCCCCGGACACCATCGATTCCTGGAATTGGCGGCAGAAAAGCCGTCTGAGCAGGATCGACAGGGAGGCTAGTGGACGTGGGTTGCAAAGCAATCACGTTGGAAGAGGGGCGAATCCATTTGGCGAGCGTGTCGTACAGATCCTGTGGTACCACAGGTTTGACAACATGATCGTTCATGTCGGCCTCAAGACACCGCTCACGATCGCCCACCAACGCATTGGCAGTCATGGCAATAATGGGCAACACTGCAGGACTCTTAGATCGCCGAATCTCACGCACCGCAGACAAACCATCCAGAACGGGCATCTGTAGATCCATTAGGATACCATCAAAATCCTCCGGAGCTACCCGTGTGACCGCTTCTTGGCCATTGTTGACCACTGTAACCAAGATGCCGACCTTTTCTAGCAGTTCACGCGCCACCTGCTGGTTGATCTCATTGTCTTCTGCGAGAAGGATTCGACTGCCCGCGAGTGTTGTCCGGTGCTGCACCGTAGCACGGATTTGCTGTTTTTCTGGGGCGTGCCCAAAGACGCCCATGATGGCATCCAATAAGGCATTGCGTCGGACTGGCTTCATGACCCAACCATCGACGAGCGCGGCCCCTTCCGTGCTCGTAAGCTCGTCTCGGCCATAGGCCGTCACCATCAGGATGAAAGGGGTCTTACGCAGGGACAGGGTAGTCTTGATCTTCCGTGTGGTTTCCAAACCATTCATGCCTGGCATTCTCCAGTCCATCAAGACCACATCAAAAGGCGATCCGTTCGCATCGGCAGTGCGCACAGCATCAATGGCTTGCTCGCCCCCTTCCACACACACAGGTTGGTAGAGTAGCGTTTGCAGTGTTTCCGCCAGGATATGCCTGGCATGGGGATTGTCATCCACGACCAATATCTTGATGGTACGCAAATCGTCTAGGGGGGGTCGCTCAGGACTAAGCCTTTCGCCAGTCTTGTTGAGATAGACGGTAAAGGTAAAGCAACTGCCACGCTCCGGTCTGCTATCGACATCAATCTCTCCCCCCATCATGTGGATCAGACGTTTACAAATCGTCAATCCCAATCCGCTGCCGCCATACTTACGGGTGATGGAGGCGTCCCCCTGACAGAACTCTTGGAACAGCTGCACCATTTGTTCGGAGGTCATTCCAATGCCCGTATCTTGTACCGAGAAACAGAGAAGAACCTGCCGCTGGTTCTCTTCTGCGAGGCCCACTGTGATGGATACTTCGCCTCGTTCCGTGAACTTGATGGCATTTCCCACCAAGTTAATCAGAATTTGGCCCAATCGATGGGCATCCCCTTTGAGTTGGGAAGGAACATTCGGTTTGACATGCAGAAGCAATTCTATGCCTTTGTTCTGACATCTGTGTCCGAAAATAGCCACGAGATTGTCGAGTACGGTATCCATGGAGAATAAAGAATCTTCCAGTGTCATTTTTCCCGATTCAATCTTGGCGAAATCAAGAATATCATTGAGCAGCTGCAACAATGCGTTGGCGCTCAGATGCACTTTGTTCAGATAGTCACGCTGTTGATCGGTGAGCGTGGTCTGGAGACAGAGGTGTGTCAGGCCGATCACCGCATTGAGGGGGGTACGAATCTCGTGGCTCATGTTGGCCAAAAATGACCCCTTGGCGCGGTTGGCCCGATCAGCACTTTCTGCCATTGTCTCGGCATAACGCTTCGCTTCCACCAGCCGACGATTGACCCTCCTTTGTTCCGTAATGTCAACGAACACCCCAATGATGGCAGGTTCTGCACCTGCGGCTTTCTCATACTTGACTAGGATCGCATGGAGGTTGTGTGGTTCTCTGTTTTCGGATCGGAGTACGATTTCCTGATCCACCTGGCTGTGTGCTCCCTCTCCTAACAGAACGGACAATAATGGCTTCATTCCACTATAGTCATCCTCAAGGAACACCTTTGGGAAATAGATGCTCTCGGCACCGTCAGCCTCCATACCAAAGAATTGCTTGAAAGCAATATTAGAAAAGAGGAGATGATACTGCGTATTGACAAAGAAAATGGGCAATGGAATCGCATCAATCAAGTGACGAAGTAATTTTCTTTCTTCCATGAAGGCGTTCTGGATTTTCATGCGATCGGTAATGTCACGGATTACGCCAACCGTACCAACGTATTGACGGGTACGGTAGGAAGTTTCGTGGCCAATCTCACTGTACAAACCGGTACTGTTGACCTCCACATGCACGACTTGCTGATTGACATTTCTCAATTCGTATACGTAATCGGTTGCGCCAGATTTGCTCTTGAGCCGAAGCTCCAGGCCCATGGTCATGCGTAGACCTGTGCGACGCTCATCAAAAACCTTTTGGTCAGGGTTTGGCGAATCAGGGCCAATTCTTTCTAAGACATGTTTGAGACTGGCATCCTGAATGTCCGCGCTGTGAATGATGGTGGAAAAATGCTGTCCGATAAGTTCAGCTTGGTGATACCCCAACCGTTCAATGGATCGGTTCAGGAACGTGAATCGCCCCTCCTCATCAATTTTGTAGACAATGTCTGGAATGGTTTGGACAAGGCTACGAAAACGCTCTTCTGAAGCAGACAACTGCTGCATACTGTCGGTCAGGCGTTCATTGATCTCATAAAGCCGACGGTTTTTCTCCTCTATGTCAAGATTGATTTTGCGTAATGCAAGATGGGTGCGAACCCTGGCCTTGACAATAGGTGGGCTGATGGGTTTTGTGATGTAATCTACGGCACCAAGCTGTAGGCCGATCAATTCATCGATGGTGTCGTTCATCGCTGTGACGAAGATGACAGGAATATCCCTCGTGCGCATGTCCATTTTGAGTTTCCGACAGACCTCATGACCATCCATGCCTGGCATGAGAATATCCAGCAAGATAAGATGAGGTTGTGGATCGAGGGCTGCCAATCGTAAGGCAACAGGGCCATTGATCGCAGGGCGTACCATATACTCGTCTACCAGTGCTGCTTTCAGAACGTCCAAGTTCTCCGGCGAATCATCGACAACGAGGAGCACATGGAGCGAAGCGTAGTGCGACGAGCCCCGCGTAGCCGTGAGGGCCGTACGTTTTGTCGATGTCCGCAGCCGTATCGCGGGCTGAGACAAAACGTAAGGCAACCGAGCACGGCGTAAAGCCATTTGT
>CAIJYR010000241.1 GCA_903824965.1 uncultured Thiotrichales bacterium | reverse complement strand
TACAATATGTTACTATAATCATCTCGTCCATTTTACTTCCCCATCGGCAACCAATAGATTGATTACTATAAGGCTACATTAATCCATTACCTCTTGGAAGGATTCTGATGGTGGTCATAGGTGGCAACTTGGGTTATCTATGTAACCAACAACGGTTCTGGTTTTGATACTGCGACACTTACCGGAACTGGATCGATTACCATCATCAATACGGGTGCAGGAGTTACTGCAACCAACAATGGCAATGGTGTGATGACGATTAACAGCACGGATACTGCTGCTGTGACAGTGACCAACACCGGAGACGGCAATGTCAATGTGACTGCGTCGGGTTCAAACCCGCTCACCCTCACCCACAACGGTGATGCTGACTTTAACTACCCGAGAGTTGGGTCTGGAATGGGCACTGTCCTCGGTACTGCGCTCGCTGACAGTAACAGTTCCAATACTTCAGTGAGTGGTAGCAATCCAACGGGTGTAACCACAACGATTACCGGCGGAGGCTTCATCAATGTGATGAACAATGGCGCTGGGGTTACGGCAACTGAAACCGGAACGGGAACGATCAACGTTGTCAATAATGGCGGCGGACTGACTGCAACCAACACTGGCAATGGTGTTATGACCGTTACCAGCACGGACTCTGGTTTCGTGACAGTGACCAACACAGGGAATGGCAATATCACAGTGACGGCAAAGGGTTCTGCTCCACTCACCCTGACCTACACCGATGGGCGTGACCATACTTACCCTTAAAGCTACCCTTAAAGCTACCCTTAAATCACGGTACGTGGTATGTATAATAGCAAAGGCCACGTAGAATGATGACAGGGTAAGAAATCAACCTCTCCACCAGCCCCTCTCCTATTTACCTCGGAGGGGGGCTTGCTATTACAGCCTAGCGTGCAAACCAAGCAGCACTTTGTTTACCGCCGTGATAACGTCATCGACATCCCTATCCGTCATGCGCGGAAAGATCGGCAAGGATACGATACAACAGGCGGCTGCCTCTGCCACGGGACACTGACCAGGCCCTGTCTTGTACCTCTTTTGATAAAAGGGGTGCAGATGGACGGGCCAATAATGGACATTGGCCCCGATACCCTCGGCTCGGAGTGCCCGCAAGAATAGATTGCGATCGATCGTAGGGCTGTCTACACGCACCACATAGAGGTGATACGCATGATCTACCCCCTCTGGTACCTGTAACGGCGAAATACCCGATATCGTAGAAAAAGCCTTCTGGTAACGCTGTGCAATGGCGCTACGGCGCTTCAGAAAATCCGGCAAGCGGCGTAATTGGGACAGCGCCAAGGCGCATTGCATGTCGGTGATTCGGTAATTAAAGCCAAGCTCGACCATTTCATACTGCCACTCTTTGCGTTGTTCGCGTTCCCGATGATCGGTTGTGATGCCATGGTTGCGAAACAACCGGATGTGTTGTGCGAGTATCGGGTCTTGGGTCGTGACCATGCCACCCTCCCCCGCCGTGATGTGCTTGACGGGATGCAAACTAAAAGCGGTCATCTCCGCAATGCTCCCAACAGGATGGCCGTCACGTTTTGCCCCCAGTGCATGACAGCCATCGGCGAGGAGGTGCAAACCATATCGCTCGGCAAGCGTTTGCAGTGCCGAGTAGTCGCAAGGTGCGCCTGCATAATCCACCGCGAGGATGGCCCGGGTTCGTGGGGAAATCAAACGCTCCACTTCAGGGGGAGATAGGAGCAAAGTCGCAGGGTCAATGTCTGCAAAGAGGGGGGTTGCGCCCTGGTAGGCCACACAGTTGGCGCTGGCCGCAAAGGTGAGTGTCGGGACGATGACCTCATCTCCGCTCGTGATCCCCAAAGCGGCCATCATTGTGTGCAAAGCGGCGGTGCCGCTCGACACCGCTACGGCATGTTGGGCACCTACCATGGACGCAAAAGACGCCTCTAACGCCGCGACTTGCGGCCCTGTCGTCAACCAATCGGAGCGTAGCACCTCGACAACGGCCGCGATGTCTTCTTCCGTAATCCACTGGCGACCATAGGGCAGCGTGGTGGATCGTATCGGCGTACCCCCGTACAGTGCGAGTGACTCAAGCATAGTGCGAAACCCTAGGGATGGGGGATGGTTCGGGATGATTTTTGATAGTATTGCATGTATTGCCTCTTTATCCCCTCCTGGAATATTTTACTAAAAAGGTCAACCATGCCCGCGTACCGCTCCCGTACCACCACCCACGGTCGTCACATGGCAGGCGCACGCGCTTTGTGGCGTGCCACTGGCATGACGGATGCCGATTTCGACAAACCCATCATTGCTGTTGCGAATTCTTTCACCCAGTTTGTCCCCGGGCATGTGCACCTGAAAGATGTGGGTCAACTGGTAATTGCCGAGATTGAACGCGCCGGAGGCGTTGGCAAGGAGTTTCATACCATTGCGATCGATGATGGTATTGCGATGGGTCACGGCGGGATGCTCTACTCGCTGCCCTCCAGAGACCTGATTGCGGATTCTGTGGAGTACATGGTGAATGCGCATTGTGCGGATGCCTTGGTGTGTCTTTCCAACTGCGACAAGATCACGCCTGGTATGCTGATGGCTGCGTTGCGCCTGAACATCCCAACGATCTTTGTGTCTGGTGGCCCCATGGAGGCGGGCAAAGCCACGATCGGGGGCGAAGCCAGACACCTCGATTTGGTCGATGTCATGGTTGCCGCTGCCAACCCCAGCGTTAGCGCAACCGACACTGCCCTGTATGAGCGATCCGCTTGTCCCACCTGTGGTTCTTGTTCGGGGATGTTCACGGCCAACTCCATGAACTGCCTGGTCGAGGCGTTGGGCCTGGCGTTGCCTGGCAATGGTTCTGTCCTGGCCACTCACACAGAGCGCCGCGCATTGTTCCTAGAAGCCGGACGATTGATTGTGGATCTCGCACAACGTTGGTACGACCACGATGACGCTGCTGTGTTGCCGCGCTCCATCGCAAGCCTACAGGCTTTTGAGAACGCGATGTGTTTGGACATTGCCATGGGCGGGTCTACCAATACGGTGCTGCACCTCCTTGCGGCTGCGCAAGAATGCGGGGTTGATTTCACGATGGCTGACATTGATCGCCTGTCGCGTCGGGTTCCCAATCTTTGCAAAGTCGCCCCCTCTTCGCCCGTCTACCATTTGGAAGATGTTCATCGGGCTGGTGGGGTCATTGGCATCCTAGGGGAGTTGGATCGGGGTGCTCTGGTGCATCGTTCTGTAGGGACGGTCTATGCGCCGAATCTGGGCGAGGCGATCGACCGCTGGGATGTGATCCAAAACCAAGATCCCACGGTACATCAGCGGTACCTGGCGGCCCCTGGGGGAGTCCCTACGCAGGTTGCGTTTAGTCAATCAAAAGCATGGGCTGATTTGGACATCGATCGGCGTGCGGGGTGTATTCGTGATGTGGCACATGCCTATAGTGCGGATGGGGGCTTGGCAGTGCTCTACGGGAACATGGCCAAAGACGGCTGTATCGTCAAGACGGCGGGGGTAGATCCGAGTTGCCTGGTATTTCGTGGCCCTGCCCGTATCTTTGAGAGCCAGGAAGCGGCGGTTGAGGGGATTCTGGGCGATCGGATCCAAGCGGGGGACGTGGTGATCATTCGCTACGAAGGGCCACGGGGCGGCCCTGGGATGCAGGAGATGCTTTATCCGACCAGTTACCTCAAATCCAAGGGGCTTGGCAAGGCGTGTGCGCTTGTGACAGACGGGCGGTTTTCTGGTGGGACGTCGGGTTTGTCTATTGGGCATGTTTCTCCAGAAGCGGCCGAAGGCGGGGCTATTGCGCTCTTGGAAGAAGGCGACCTCATTGAGATCGACATCCCTCGTCGGATCGTTCGTGCCCTGATCGCTCAGGAAGTATTCGATCAACGGCGTGCCGCCATGGAAGCCAAGGGTGACAGCGCATGGAAACCCACGCACCGTGATCGTTCGGTCTCGGCGGCCTTGCGTGCGTATGCGGCCATGACCACTTCTGCTGCACGCGGTGCGGTGCGGGATGTTTCTCAGCTATCGCCACCCACCACGGGTGTGCTTGGGGCAGCCAATGCATAAGTGCAGCTATCTTGTCCGTGCGGTGGTACTGTCTGGTGTAGCGTTGATGGCGGGTTGTAGCACCCTACCAGAAGGCAATCCTCAGGCAGAGGGTGGTGTGAACGCACCTATCGACCATCTTTTTCCGTTGGACATCAAGACGGTTGTGACGCAGTTGGTGGACGATCTGCTGAACAGCCATGCCGTTGCACACAACCATCCGCTGGTTGCGTTCAGGGAGATCAATGACAAAACAAGCAATCGCTTGGATACCAAGGCTTTCAGTAATCAGATCCGTGATCAACTGACGAGTTCTGGAAAGGTGCGCCTGGTTGCTGATACTGGCCCTGAGCACCTAGAGATCAAAACCAGCGTAAAAGTTGTTCCGTTCAGGGAAAATGGACATCCCCCAAGCAGTCGTTTCTGGAAACCCAAGGCAAGTAGTTACCGCTTGTTGGGGGTAATGGCGGATGCACCCGTCAGGAAGCATGACGGTGATGCAAGAGGCCCGTACTACCGAGTGACGTTGAGCCTTTTGGACATTGAGGGTGGGGAATTACTATGGATTGAGGAAAAGGACAACATTGGACATGCTGCAACGCAGCAGTAAGTCGATTTTGATCTAAATCCCTCTCCGACTCTTCGGAGAGGGGGCAATGTAAAACCCACAGACTGTGTGCACCTGATGGAATTCCAGCCACTTTATTACCATGATCGCCTTATTCTTCTAAACCGTTACGGAGATGTAGGCGTAGCCACCCTCTGGACGCCGCCCAACAAAGTCCTCCGACTGCTAGAAAAACTCGGCATCGACCTTGCACCCACTTCGTCGCGCATTGCCGTCGTTGCCAATTTTTACGGCAAAGGACTCCCAGAGCTGCTCAGAAACCTCCTCTGGAACCCACAAATCACCCGCATCGTGATCCTCGGACAAGACCTCTCAGGATCGAAAGGCGATCTCATATCCTTTTTTGAAAAAGGCATCGAACCGACCCTGTTTGTGGGTACCCCAACCTATCGCATCCAAGATCGGAACAGAATTATCGACGGCTTGGTGAACAAGCATTGTTTTTTCTCCCCCATTCGGGTGACAGCACTTGGGACAATCACCGACCCCGCAACAGCCACCTCGCTTTCAACCTACTTCGCGAACCTTGCACCACAAGATCCCTCACCCACAGAAGAAGATCGGTTGTCTATCCCGATCCCAGAAACGCAGGTAGCACGATTCCCCTCAGAACCAAGAAGCCATATGATTGTTCGTGCAAGTCCCTTGGAAGCGTGGTTAGAAGTGATTTTCCGTTTGTATCGGTTCGGACACTGGGTCACGCTGGAAAAAGGCGATCGCAAAGAATTACAGAATGTTCATGTGGTCATCACCCATCCAGCCGACGATCCCCGAGAAGCCTTGGCGCGGTTTGGGTTCGTCCTGGAAGGCGAAGAAGGCAGCCTACGCCGCTACCAGCAAGCCATCCTCGATCCGGTCAATCCCCACGCAGATGCACGCTATTACACCTATGGCCACAGAATGCGTGCCCACTTCGGCAAGGACAACCTGGCAGCCATCGCAACCGAACTGAAACGCGACCCAGAGAGCCGTCATACCTACCTAACCCTCTGGGATCCCGTGCGCGACTCGGATCCCACGGCCTCCTCGCCGTGCCTAGTATCGCTGTTTTTCAGAACGTTCGATGGTAAACTGACCCTAACGGCCACCTTTCGCACCCACAATGCCCGCAATGCCTGGCTTATGAACCTCTACGGCTTGATGGCCGTGCAACGGCATGTGGCCGACCAAGTGGGACTCCCCGTCGGCCCTATCACGGTGTTTAGCCACTCTCTTTCCCTGCAAAAGGGCGATGTGGACGAAGCTGCCAGCATTGTACGCGCCAAAAAATCGGACGATGTGTTTGATTTCTGGACGGGGAAATCTTCCCTGCGAGAAGACCCAAACGGTTATTTTATCGTCTCGATCGATCAAGAAAAGGCGGAAATTACCCTGGAGCATGTCCACGAAGGCATCTCTCTTGTGCAGTATCGCGGGAAATCGGCAAGAGAGATCCATATTCAACTAGAGCGCGATGCAGCCGTTTCTTTGATCTCCCATGCGCTTTATCTTGGTGATCAACTCGCCAAGGCAGAGGCAGCCTTGCAAAAACACAAAGAACCTAAAGCATGATGGTTTTTCTGGACATTGGTTCCACCCTCCTAGGCGGCCCTTCGCAAGGCCCCGTGCAACGTCTGCGAGCCATGCTGTCGCTCGGCCCAGAACACACGGCAGCGATTGCACAGACGATTTTTACAACCCCCTATGCCAATGCCGATGAACTTTCTGAGCGGTTAGCAGCAGGTCTGCGAATAACTGCAAGCACCGTATTGGAAGCCGTCAAACCGTTGTGGGAAAATCAACTGGAAGAAACCTACCCATTGCCAGGTGCCCAATCGATCGTAGCAGCCCTAGAGGACGCGAAGATTCCCTGTGCATATCTATCGAATATCTGGCCCCCTTTTTTTGTGGGCTTCACCCGTTACTTTCCGAATGCCGCGCACCACAGCCCCTGTTATCTTTCCTTTCGTATCGGACGCACCAAGCCGGATCCCGCTTTCTTTCAGCATGCACTGACCGATCTAGGCGTGGCACCAGGCGAGTGCATCATGATCGGCGATACGTACCAGGACGATATAGCCCCTGCGATGGCGCTTGGCCTGAAGTCCGTGTGGGTTTTACACCGCCCAGACAAGGAACGGCAAGACATTGTGCGTGTGCTGAATGGCACCGTCCCTACGCCGACCCTCACCCTCGCATCGATTGGCGATCTGCGCGTTGATCAACTACGATCGACAGGGCAGCCCCGTTCTCGGAGACACTGATGACCCACCCGCAACCGCGCCAACTCGTCCGCTATGAGCACATCCCAGAAGCGGATCTGCTAGAACGGTTGAAACGCACACGTCTCCAAGGACATGGGCAGCCGTTGATCTACGAATCGGCGACCCTCGAATACCTACGGATCGACCCAAACCTACTCAGGCCCGCACAGCATTATGTGCTGACGGAAGACGTGCAAACGATTCTGCACTTACACGATGCCTTTCAGCACCATGGCGTGGACATCTTTTCGTTGCGTGGTGGGTTACACTTCTGGCTCCAGGGAGAGGGTGAGGATGACCTTGAAGGGCCGATTCCCCTGATTCCGCCGATCATTGAAGAATCCCTAGAACCCGATGGCACCACTACCTTGCTCATCTGCGATGGGATGCATCGGGTGTATGCAGCACGATTACGAGGTGCCTTGATCAACGTCATTGTGGCCCGTGGGGTTCCGAGACAATACCCCTATTATGCCTTTGCGGTGCCAGGGGGTTGGGATGCGGTACAGTATCTTACGCACTTTCCTGAGGGTTTTGTGAAGAAACGCTACCGTGACGAACAGCACTATAAGGCATTGTTTCGTGATTTTAATGCGATTCTGCCCGGCGTCCAAAAGCAACGCAAGCAGACCAATCCCCGTCATCTGACCCCCTAAGAGCAACCTATGCGTACCTCATGCCGTTGGCCCTGGTGGGCACTCATGTTTTTTTTAGGGTGTGTACCCATGCTTGCTGTCTCCGATCCAGCGCCTGGGGTTCTGGAGCACGGATCGGGCAGCGATGAACCCCTGTCCCCCGAAATGGCCTTTCGGTTCTCGGCGGAAACGACCGATGCCTCCACGATCACTGCAGACTGGAATGTGACACAGGGCTATTACCTATACCGTGACAAAATCCATTTTAGGCTGATTGATGCACCAAGCGGCGTTTCCCTAGAAAACAGTGTGCTTCCAGAAGGGGATACCAAAAGGGATGATGATCTGGGGGCTGTGAGTATCTACCGCAGACCCATTGCGATCCGCATACCCATTCAGCGCCCCCTGGGGGGTGCTATTACGTTGACCCTAGAGACCAAGTTTCAGGGTTGTGCAGAGAACCGACTGTGTTATCCGCCACAAACCCGAAAGACGGTGGTGACGCTGCCTCCTTTGGTCGCTGTGGCTCCTGTGGCGACCTCCGCGCCAGCCGCCGCACAGAACGATGCCGAACAGGATCGGGTGACGGCGTTTCTGGCCCACGGAAACCCCTGGCTCATCGTTGCTTGGTTCTTCGGGGTAGGCTTGTTGCTGGCCTTTACGCCTTGCCTTTTTCCGATGGTGCCGATTTTGTCCAGCATGATCGTGGGACAGGGAAAGGAACTGACAACCACACGGGCCTTTTCTCTTTCCCTTACGTATGTGTTGGCCATGGCCATCACGTATACCGTTGCAGGCGTCGTTGCGGGACTCCTCGGCACCAACCTCCAAATGCTTGCCCAGAACCCTTGGGTCATCCTGGCGTTTGCTGTGGTGTTCGTGGCCCTAGCCCTGTCCATGTTCGGCAATTATGAACTGCAACTCCCCTCACGGCTGCAAAACCATCTTGCGGCACTCTCCCATCCCCAAAAAGGCGGCACCTTTCTTGGCGTCGCGGCGATGGGGTGCCTCTCTGCGCTTATTGTCAGCCCTTGTGTTGCGCCACCGCTCGCGGGAACGCTGCTCTACATCAGCCAAAGCGGAAATGCGGTGCTCGGCGGGCTTGCCTTGTTCTCCATGAGCATGGGCATGGGGATGCCGCTTTTGATCATCGGAACCACAGGGGGACGTTGGTTGCCTCGTGTGGGTGCCTGGATGCACGCCATCAAGATCCTCTTTGGTGTGCTCTTGCTGTGGGTTGCGCTGGAGATGTTGGAACGTGTCCTTCCGAGTGCGATCACCATGCCGCTTTGGGCCGTGCTCTGTATCGTGTGCGGGGTATACTTAGGTGCGTTGGATCACACGGCGGAAGCCTCCGGTTGGCAGACCTTCCGAAAAGGACTGGGCATCGTGTTGTTGGCACAGGGGGTACTGGTTTTGATCGGTGCAGCGAGCGGAAGCGATAACCTCCTGCAACCACTCAATCACCTGCGAGCAGCCGAGGCACCTTTGGCAACGTCTATGGAGGGCCGTTCCCACGGGGTTCTGTCCTTCGAGTCGGTGGCCAGCCTACAGGCGTTGGATCAACGACTTGCCACGGTAGGGGGTCGCCTGGTGTTGCTCGATTTTTATGCGGATTGGTGTGTGGAATGCAAACGCATGGAACAGACCACGTTCGCTGATCCGAGCGTGCGTGCCGCGCTTTCTGAGGTTATCCTACTGCGGGTAGATGTCACGAAAAACACCGAAGCCGATCAAGCTTTTCTGCGGCGTTTTGATTTGTTTGGGCCACCGGCTTTGTTGTTTTTCGCTGAGAACGGGGTCGAACGACGAGCGGCCCGCCTCATTGGGTTTGCCGATGCCGCACAACTCCGCACACACCTAGCACAACCTCGTTGATCTGTTTCCACCCTCCAAGAAACCCCATGACCGAACCTAAGCAAACGACGCACTTTGGTTTTCAGCAAGTCCCGATCGAAGAAAAAGCAAGCCGGGTGGATGCAGTTTTTGACTCTGTTGCCGATCGCTACGATCTGATGAATGATCTCATGTCCTGCGGCATCCACCGCCTCTGGAAGCACTTTACCGTGGACATCGCGGGGGTACGTGCTGGGGAGCGCGTCTTGGATGTAGCCGGAGGGACGGGGGATCTGACACTTGCTTTCGCAGAGCGCGTCGGGTCGCAGGGGATGGTCGTTGCGGCGGATCTCAATGCCAGCATGATCGCCGTAGGCAGAGACCGGAGCATCAACAGTGGACACGTTGATAATGTTTCCTACGTTCAGTGTGATGCACAACACCTCCCCTTCCCAAACGATTATTTTCATTGCATTACCATTGCTTTTGGGTTACGGAACGTCACCCACATTGATTGGGCGCTCTCCTCGATGTTTCGTGTGCTGCGACCTGGGGGGCGGTTGCTCATCTTGGAGTTTTCTAGACCTGCGCCGTTTTTACGTCCAGCGTATGATCTTTATTCTTTCAAGGTACTGCCACGTTTGGGTAGTCTTGTCGTCAATGATGCAGAGAGCTATCGTTACCTCGCAGAATCCATCCGTATGCATCCCGATCAAGAAACACTGAAAACGATGATGGAAGCCGCGCATTTCAAACGTTGTTCCTATTTTAATTTGACGGGTGGGATCACGGCGCTGCATCGAGGATATAAACTATGAACCTCCCTCCAGATGTTTGTTATGCGGGTTTCTGGCGTCGTTTGGCGGCCTTTCTCATTGACATGGTTATTCTGATGCCGATGCTCGTATTGTTGCTCTATCTGGTCTATGGTTCTGCGTATTTCAGCGGGATGCTAGAGGCTACGGCACGGATTACCCGTGGAGATGCGGGCGACTCTCTGGCCCTTCATGGAACGGGCGATGCACTCATTACGGTGCTGCTGCCGGTTGTGCTGGTGGTCTATTTCTGGATGATCCATCTTGGCACGCCCGGAAAGTTATGGTTGGGCTGTCATCTCGTGGACGCGACGACGGGTGCACCCCTACGCCTACGGCAGGCGATTTTGCGCAACCTTGGGTACCTTTTTTCCTCGGTCTTTGGCCTGGGTTTTCTGTGGATTGTGTGGGATCCGCGTAAACAGGGTTTGCACGACAAAATCGCTGGATCTGTGGTGATTCATGCGGTGCGACGTAAGAGCGTCTCTTCTGAAGGCACTCCGTAAGGAATCCTATGGCTCTGAACTTTGGTCAGGCGCTACGCCTTTTTACTATTCATCGTGTCCTTGTGCGCCATGGACTTGACGAGATTGTTCTTGCCACCCATTTGCTGCGTCCTTTGCGTTTTTTGTTGTACCTTTTGCCATGGAATTGGCGGCGACCCACATACCTCTCACGGGCGGTGCGTTTGCGTTGTGCCTTGGAGGATCTTGGCCCGATTTTCGTCAAGCTTGGGCAGGTTCTTTCGACCCGCGCCGACCTTCTGCCCGACGACATTGCTTTGGAACTGCGGCGTCTTCAGGATCGTGTTGCCCCTTTTGAGGGCAAAGCAGCGCGGGCGCTGGTAGAGCAGGCTTTGGGAGCATCTGTAGAGGAACTGTTCCAAACCTTTGAGGAGACTCCCCTCGCTTCGGCATCGATTGCACAAGTTCATGCTGCACGTTTGCGCAATGGACGTGAGGTGGTGGTCAAAGTATTACGTCCAGGGCTACGTCCTGTCATCCGGCGCGATCTAGACTTGCTCTATACTATGGCAAATTTGGCGCAACGCTATTGGCCCGATGCACAACGCCTACGCCCTCGTGAGGTCATCGCAGAACTGGAAAAAACCCTCTGGGACGAACTCGATTTCGTACGAGAAGCCGCCAATGCTGCTGTCTTGCGACGTAACTTTGAAAACTCGGCCATTTTGTACGTACCTGCCGTTGAGTGGGACTATACACGTGCAGAAGTCTTGGTGATGGAGCGTGTGCGCGGTACCTCGGTTAGTGACGTACCTGCGCTAGTCCAACAAGGTGTGGATCTTAAACTGTTGGCCGAGCGTGGTGTGGAGGTTTTCTTCACGCAGGTTTTTCAACACAATTTTTTTCATGCGGATGCACATCCTGGCAATATTTTCATTGATCCCTGTGCGTGTCGTTATATTACGATTGATTTTGGCATCATGGGCAGTCTCTCCCTCCAAGATCAACGGTATTTGGCCGAGAATCTTCTTGCATTCTTCCGCCGTGATTACCGACGGGTAGCAGAAGTGCATATTACCTCCGGGTGGGTTCATGCCTCCACAAGGATCGATGAATTCGAGGCAGCCATTCGGAGTGTCTGTGAGCCTATTTTTCAGCGTCCTTTTGGTGAAATTTCCTTTGGACATTTGTTGATGCGCCTCTTTCAGGTGGCACGACGCTTCCAAATGGAGGTGCAACCACAATTGGTGCTGTTGCAAAAAACCCTGCTCAACATTGAGGGCATGGGACGACAGTTGTATCCACAACTCGATCTCTGGACGACTGCAAAGCCCTTTTTGGAGCGTTGGATGGCGGATCGCGTTGGCCCACGGGCTTTTCTACGTTCGATTATGGAAAATGCACCCCAATGGGGAGAGCAATTGCCTGCGCTGCCTTTGCTTACGATGGAGGTACTGGAAAAGATTCGCAACGGCCAGATCACGGTTCGCACGTCGGAGGCGGAACTTGCGGTGCTCATTCGTCAGGTGCGCCAGACGGGGGATCGTACCGTGCTCGTGGTGGCTGGTGCGGCGGCCATCCTTGCGGCGGCCATTCTGCACAGCAGTGCAGATCCGGTGACAGGTATCTTGATCCTTGGAATGCTCATCAAGCCGACGCCAATGCTGTTGGGAAGTTTGGGGGCCGGACTGTTTGCCACCGCATGGCTGCGGCGGGAATAAATAAGGCACTTGGTCAAACCACGCTGACCTAGGGGTTGGGCAGGTTCGCGCTATGCTGGCGAGGCGTGAAGGTGACTTGATGGCATGCGAAACCGAGGCGCGGTGACTGCTGCGTCAGGCACGCAAGGAACTCAAGCTGGCGAAATCATCCATAGCGCCAATTTCCTATATAACAAGAAGGATTGATCATAAACACCCTCCCGACACACCCACAGTACACCCTCTGGCAGATTGTCTTCTATTTTCTGCGTCTCGGCTCAC
>CAIJYR010000240.1 GCA_903824965.1 uncultured Thiotrichales bacterium | reverse complement strand
TTCTTGTTCACTGCCGCATAGGCAGCTCAGAAATGCACTTTCGCTTGCACTTTAGCTTTCGTAACGTTCACTGCCGCATAGGCAGCTCAGAAAAAAGATGAAAAAAGAGGAGGCGAAAGTGGCACGTTCACTGCCGCATAGGCAGCTCAGAAATCTTGTCAACCCTGCGAAATACGCATCGATGCGTTCACTGCCGCATAGGCAGCTCAGAAATACTGGGATCTCTATCCCACCAACAGAATCACGTTCACTGCCGCATAGGCAGCTCAGAAATACACCGCTCGCCTCTTGATGAGGGGCTTAAGCTGAAAACCAGATAACCATTTGATGGTGCACTTGCTATAGCGTTCTGAGCAGTGGCATAGACACGGTCAGGTGTGTGGTTGGTCAACCTTGGTGCGAACGTTCCGCTACAGCACTGAATCGCCTCAGCGTACCTCGCGTGCGGCCTTTTCCATCTGTTCCAGGCTGAGGTGGCGCACATCGCGTCCCTTCACCAGGAAGATAATGTATTCTGCGATGTTACGCGCATGATCGGCAATGCGTTCCAGGGAACGTGCGGCCCAGAGCAACTCGATGGTATCCGAAATGTTGCGCGGATCTTCCATCATGTAGGTAATCAACTGGCGCACGACAGATTCGTATTTCCTGTCCACCATTTCTTCTTCCCTGGCCACTTGCAGTGCCAGATCGACGTCTGTGCGCGCAAAGGCATCTAGGGCATCCCGCAACATCTGACGGACATGTCGCCCCATGGTCACCAAATCGACGCGCGTAGCGGTTCCGTAGGAACCACGCGAAAGGGCAACTTGACCGATGCCTTCGGCTTCGTCACCGATACGCTCCAAATCGGTAATGACCTTGATGACCGTCATCACCAAGCGCAAGTCCCCTGCAATGGGTTGACGACGTGCGATGATCTGCAAACACTCCTCGTCGATGGAGACTTCGAGAGAGTTGATTTTATAATCGGTCGTTACCACCACAGCAGCCAGTTGCTGATTGTCCTCGATGAGTGCTTCGAGGGCATCCTTCACTTGTTGCTCCACCATCCCACCCATGGACAGGACACGATGGGTAATGTCTGCCAGTTCCTGGTCAAACTCGGCGGAGATGTGGTGTCTGACTAACTCGTTGTGCATAACTCTCTCCGAGAAACATCGCCCTTCAGTGCGGCACGCACCGCCCCATCGCGTTGCAGTGTATCGTACAACAAAAATAGCATCATTTGATGACAATCCAAAGACACCACCGTACTCAGAAGCGTGCTCAGAAAACCAGGGAATCACTTGGGAGACTGGGTCATCGTGACGAAGATTTCTTCCAAGGACGAACGTTCTGCACAGATTTCGTACACCCCCCACCCGTTGGCCACCGCCTCTTCAACGATACGCTCTGCGGGATTCTCCTCCGGCGCATGCTGTAGGCGGAAGCGACCCTCTTCCACACGTTCTATGTGCAGCACCCCTGGGAGAGTTCCGAGGCGTTCGAGCGGTGGCGGGCGACGCAAACCGACCACCAAGGCAGTGCTTTGCCCTAGACCCACCAACCCTTCGAGTGTATCGGACGCCACCAAGCGTCCCTGATCGAGGATCTGCACACGATCACACACCGCTTGGACATCCGAGAGGGTGTGTGTGGACAAGAGGATGGCATGTTCCGTCGAAAGCTCCCGTATCAAGGCCAGAATCGCGTGCCTGTGCACCGGATCGAGGCCCACGGTTGGCTCGTCCAGAAGGACTATCGGGGGAGCATGAAGGATGGCTTGAGCAATCCCCACACGCTGTTGGTATCCCTTGGACAGTGTGCCGAGGAATCTTTTATGCACCTCGGTGATTCCACAACGCACTTTGGTCTCTTCGAGGGCAGAGGCAAGGCGCTGCTTCGGAACATCCCGCAGCTCGGCACAATAGCGCAGGTATTCGTCCACCGTCTGTTCTCGGTACAGGGGTGGGTGTTCGGGCAAATACCCAAGGGCGCTCTTGGCCCTCCGTGGTTCTGTCAGCAGATCGTATCCATTGATTTGGATTGTTCCCGAGGAGGGCGCGAGGCAACCCGCCAACATCTGCAGGGTTGTCGATTTGCCCGCACCATTGCGGCCCAAAAATCCCAGCACTTCTCCACGCTGTACCTGAAAACTGACATCCCGCACCGCGCACAACGATCCGTAGTAACGAAAGAGATGTTCTACCCTCACCAGGACGGTTTTGGCCAACGGTTGCACGATCACTGCCACGAACGGTGGTACGCACCTAGGGTGGTCTGCGATCCCTCGCTGACGTTCGCTAAGTCTGCGATCCAGCTTGGGAGCAGGACAAACCGATCGGGTGCCTTGCGACAGGCATCCAAGGCTGCACGCCACACGCGGGTCACTTGGGTGACGTAAGCAGGACTGCGTTGACGGCCTTCGATCTTGATCGCCGCAACACCAATCGATTGGAGCTTGGGGAGGATTTCGAGTGTGTTAAGACTCGTTGGCTCTTCAATGGCGTAATAGACCTCCTCTCCCACTTTGAAGCGTCCTTTGCAGAGGGTCGGATAGCCCGCATTTTCTCCGGTACTATACCGATCGATCAGGACTCCGCCCAGACGTGTGGTGCGTCCCTCAGGGGTTTCTTCCCAGCGGACATGACTCGCCGGAGAACAGGCACCAAAAGTATTGGGCGAACGACCCGTCGCATATGAGGAGAGAATACAACGCCCTTCTACCATGACGCACAAACTGCCAAACCCAAACACTTCGACCGGCACAGGGGAATGGGTAATCACCTGCGCAACCTGTGCCACCGAGAGGACGCGTGGCAACACCACCCGTTGGATGCCAAAGTGACGATGGTAGAACGCGATGGATTCATGGGTAGTGGAGGATGCCTGCACCGACAAATGACGGGTCAGACTGGGATGTCGTTCGGTTGCATAGTCCAACAATCCGAGATCGGCCAAAATCAGGGCATCAACACCGAGGTCTGCCGCACGGTCTACCGCATCCGTCCAGCGTTGCCAACCGGAGGGCTGTGGGTAGGTGTTGATGGCGACAAACAATCGTCGGCCACGAGCATGTGCATAGCGGACGCCTTCGAGGGTGGTCCGGGGGTCGAAATTGAGTCCTGCGAAGTGGCGTGCATTGGTATCGTCACGAAAGCCTATATAAACGGCATCAGCACCGTTGTCCACGGCGGCTTTGAGCGACGGTAGATTGCCAGCGGGGCAGACGAGTTCCATGGGGTAGGGTTCCGGTGTGAGAGGGGAAAATCAGGAACCGAGGGGGTTGCTCGGTGCCTGGCGGGTGCCTTGGCGGGTGCCGCGTCGCGTGAGTTCTTGCGTGATACCGTTTAGTACGGCCCATTTTTTGGAACACCAATCGGGGGCAAGCAACAAATCGGGTTCGGCGGTACCCGTGAGACGGTGGAAAATGATCTCCGGTGGGGTCAATTCCACCAGATCGGCCACGGTCGTCAAATATTCAGACAGCGTTAGGGGACGGTACCCGCCCTGCCGCCATTCGTGAGCGAGCATCGTCCCGCGCACGACATGCAACGGATGGATTTTGAGACCATCCACGCCCAATTCTAATACACGCTGAAGTGTCGTACGGTAGTGCCAAGGGGTTTCTCCAGGGAGTCCCACGATCAAATGCGTGCAAACGGACAACCCTGCTGCACGTGCCGCGAGGAGAGCCGTGCAGTACTCGCCAAAACCATGGCCACGGTTCACCCGTGCGAGGGTGTCATCAAAGGCAGATTGTAGCCCCAATTCTAGCCATATTTCACGACCTTGCAGCCGATACGTCGCAAGCAAATCGATGATCTCAGGACTGATACAATCTGGTCGAGTGCCAATGGACAAACCGACCACATCGGGTTCGGTCAGTGCTTCGTCATAGAGAGTACGGAGCGTGTCGAGACCGGCATAGGTATTTGTATACGCTTGAAAATAGGCTAGATAACGGCGTGCGCCTGTACGTCGGCGGATGACGGCGCGTCCGGCTGCCATCTGTTCCGCCACGCTCGGTGGACGGCGGGTATTGGGACTAAAAGAGGCATTGTTGCAAAAGGTACAGCCACCTTGCCCTTTGGTTCCGTCGCGGTTGGGGCAGGTCAGTCCCGCGTGGATGGCGATCTTATGGACGCGCTCACCGTAACGACGCAACAGTGCTTGGCCGAGGGTATGAACACGATCCGCTAAGGTCATCGTGACCGTTCTCCCCGAAGAGGCGGAGAGAGGTGGGCGGTGGCGTTGCGTTCTGGACGTCTCATGCGATCTGTAAAATGCTTAACGGGTGGGTGCAACAGCGCACTCTGCGCAGTTGCTACAGGTACAAGCCCTACTATAGTATTCACCTATCTTTTGTATAGAAGATAACGATTTGACAGTGCCATTGCTATCACTCTCCTTGCCCAAGCCCAACAGCGAGTATTTCATGCTGAACAGAATAGCACGCCTAAGCACGACAGGCGCCTGGTTTGTGTTACTTTTCCTCCCTGCGGTGATAGAGATTGCGACGCTCGACGAGCGGGATATAAACACCTATTACCGTTTCTCCCTGTCCATCGTGAGCTTACTCTTGCTGCGCATACTCATGCCCGGCCGTCTTATTTTTCCCATCACATTTCCCTTACTACTGATCGGCATGGCGTCTTTGTTTGCAGTATTGAGTAGGCATATTGACTTACTGACTTTGCTGGTGCAACTCCATGTTTTTTCTAAAGTGGAGGTGCATGAGGCATTGCAACCCTATTTCTTCATGACAGCAGTCGTCGTCGCCACAACGACAGTATGGTGCTGGATCTGCTACCGTATTTCTTCACAGCAACGGACGCACCGTACACACATACTGTTTTTCATGCTATGCAGTGTACTCATTGGCCTCACAACCCCCAGTGCCATCCTCCTCCAAACATGGCCTATCGATGCGCTCATCGTAGTGCCATCCGTACTGATTCACTCGAAAGCAGTGTCCAACCTTCTGTTACCGACAGCGGCTGATGTGAATCCGCGCAATCCTAACGCGACCTGGAATACCGTGCGTGTTCCTAGGGACACACCGATTCCACAAACCATAGTCTTGATCATTGGTGAGAGCATTCGAAATGACTTTCTTCGAGAGTGCGGCGGCCCACAGAAAGTGCGCTCTGTGGCAGAGGATGCACTGGTGGCGTGCGATGTAACAGCCGGTGCGGATGCTACTGGAACATCCGTGCCACTGTTGGTTTCACGCGAGATGCCTGGTCATGCACAGCGTATTTCTTCGGACGCCACTTTCATCCATGCGTTAGAAGAGCTAGGTTTTGAGACCTATTGGTTCAGTACCCAGACACAGACAGTGGCTTGGTCTGATGCACAGCATCAAACGTATTACGAGGTTGAGGATGATGCACTGTTATTTTCTGCATTCGATCGTGTGTTGAGTACGCCACCAAAGCATAAGGTCATTGTTTTACATGCATACAACGCACATGCGCCGTATTGCCTCCGGTATCACCCAGAAACAGCACCCTACCAAGTTGCTTGCGATGGTCTGATTGGTATCCCAACTCGTCGCACCCTGGCAGATTTTAAAGTGGCCTATGCCAATGCCGTAGATGCATCGATCGGTTTTGTGAACCAGATCATTCGCCGCGCCAGTCAGTCTCCTGGAGAGGTGTTCCTCGTATTCACACCAGACCACGCAGAAGCTTTGCTAGAGGATACCCGACAAATCTATGGCCATGCATTGGCACGCCCAGTCCAGTGGGATATCCACGTACCTGCAATATTCTGGGCAAACAACCTCTGGCGACAGGAACATGAACAACAATGGACGTCACTGCACAATAAGATCCACGACCCTCTTATGCACATGGACATAGTGCCCACCCTGATGGCAGCAGCAGAGGTAACGTACACAGAACCACGTACACGTGCAATGAACTTACTCAACCCAGAAAAAAATATCATCTCAAGGATGCGCACCATCCAGCACACGCTGGGAACGACAGTAGATTGGGAAACGCTGCTTGCTGAAAGCCAGCACAGTCGTCCAAGGAATGACCAGTAACTAAGAACCCCACGCTTAAAGACGGTGGCTTGCGATGTAGACAGCCATTCGCAGACCCAAGATGCCTTCCTTTCGATCACCAATGTCGGTTTTCCGGCTTTGAGAAAGCGCCTGTGTGCGTTACCGCACATACAGCGATAATACTCTCAGGCAACCTAACGACACGTAAAGTACATTGTACCTGATTCAACCCACACAACCAACTCATAAGGCTATCAACATGTTTAACAGTCCCAATAAACTTGCACCCAATACCGTTGTACATGCTGACGAAGATAGAAACGTGCTCATCATAGAATTTTCTATCCCAGGATCACCAACGGATACGATAGACCTACGCATTCTGCCAGGCAGTGTCCATCTGACAGCACCCGCAAGGGACGTCGTGTATGTTTCCTCGCTGGCCTTGGCTTGGCCTGTAAAACCTGAAAAGACCGAAGCGAACTATGTGGATGGTCTGCTGCGCATGGAGGTTCCCTTCAAAGATCCGATGGAAGATGCCGTCAAGGTAGTCATCAAGACAGGTGCCGCAGAGACCAAAGTACTTGAAGCACAGTAGGCGCACGTAGATCCCGTGGTACGTAGATTGTTACCATTGAATCACTACAAAGAGTAGGAGTAACGCCATGTATACACGCACAACAACCGACCCTATTAGCCAAAAGGAAGTACCTAACCCTGATGCGCATCCTTGCGCCTATATGGGCGATGGTCGGGAAGGCATCGAGGTGGTTTTCGAGTCAGAAGCCAATCGTCAGACCTTTCTGGAAGAAATAAAGGACACTCATGAACCTAAAGTCCTTTCTGGATCCAGCAGCGACGATTATGTCGCGGAGGGATGATGAATCAAACATCGCTCCAGATTCTCACACACAGGAGATATATCATATTCTCCTGTCGAAGACGAAATCGCCGGGTGATGGCAGAGTATAGGCATTATTACTACAAAGATACGCGTGGACGTAGCACCTCTTTTACAGCAACGCACAGCAATCCATATCAGAATGGATCGCGGGATATATGGAAAGCGTATTTATTGGCACATGACTTTAAGCCAATGATCGCAACAATCATCCTGGTATTTGGTGTGTTGGTTCTTGTGAATCTCACTCCAAATATCTTTGCATACTATAACATTGAAACAGTCTGGTATCATCCAATTCCCTGAAAGGCACGGTTCAGGGTAACAGTGCGGCAAATGTGGAGTTATTCTGCAAATACCCAATGTAACGGAGGAGATATACCCATGTCAACGCACACACCAGAAACAACGATGCAGGCAGTACAATCCTTTATCGTGGATCCTAGTTTTCCATGTGCTCCAGAAGGATGGAGTGTGGCAGATGCAGAGCATTGCGCCAAGAAAGAGGGACTGGTTCTTGTCAATGATCACTGGGAGGTGATTCATTTCTTACAGCAGTGCCTTACCTGCGAGACTCATCCCCATGGACGTCAACTGCATGACATGATGGAAGAACACTTCCATACGAGGGGTGGGTTGCGCCATCTCTATGAAATATTCCCCAAGGGCCCAGTGGCTCAAGGTTGCCGCATAGCTGGTCTTGTGCCCCCTGCTGGTTCCATTGACAAGTCGTTTGGTACCGTTCAGTAGCATTTTGATATTCGATGGTAGAGTCATGGGATCTTATCTCTTGGTACGTTTATAGTGTGCCATAGGATAGGATTCTTCTTTTACAAGCAGCACTGCAATGACACTGATCGGGAGGATACGAGCAAAATGGACAAAACGGTAGATATTTATTCGTTCACCATGCGAACAATTGATGGCATTGAGAAACACCTCAGCGAATACAGAGGGCTTGTTCTGATGATCGTAAATGTTGCCTCTAGATGTGGCTATACGTCCCAGTACCATGATCTTGAGGCGCTGTATCAGCGATATAAAGACAAAGGTTTCATGATTCTCGGATTTCCTGCGAATAATTTCTTGTGGCAGGAACCTGGAACGGATGCAGAGATCAAGCAATTTTGCTCTACAAAATATAACATTACCTTCGATATGTTTTCCAAAATCTCAGTAAAAGGAAGTGATATACATCCTCTTTATCGCTACCTGACGAAGGAAAGCACAATGGTGAGCTCAGTAAAGTGGAATTTCCAAAAATATTTGTTAGACCGTCATGGAAACATTGTCTCGCAATTCTACCCGGGTACTGCACCCTTGGAGGAAGAGGTTATTAGAGAGATTGAGAAGCTGATCGATCAAGCTGCCTGATTTTTTTTGACCGATTACTTCTTGCGGTTACTCTAGAAGAGTGATTGGTCTTACGAACTTCTGTGTCTCTCCAGGAAGGTTGCAACGATGGCCTTATTCGTTTGTGGCCACAGAGAGAATTGACACAGATTCTCCACCATCATTAGTACGTTATACATGGGTGATCCTATGAATACTTTGTTCCCGAATGCCCCCCAGACGTGGGATACAGGATACGCAGAAAAATGCGCACGGGAAGAAGGAATAATACTTGAAAATGACCATTGGCTGATCATACGCATCTTACAGCAATGCTTTGCCTTGACCCCTTATCCCTGCATCAGAAAGTTGCATGAAATGTTTGACAAAGAGTTGGCTCAGAAAGGAGGTCTTCGTTATCTGTATTCGTTGTTTCCTGGCAGTCCTGTGACCCAAGGGTGCAAGATTGCAGGGCTATACCAACGCAAAGGATAAACATCCCTCCTTGCTAGAGGTGGCGAACAAAGGATGTAGAGAGGCGGCTTAGGCGAAACCACCCTATGGCTACGCCCTGGGGTGGTTTCATAGGATACTCAGGTCGATCGCGGTTTGTTGGACAACCCAATCCCCAAGCTATCCCACAGAAGATCTACGCGGTTTTTGACCTCATCGCTCATGCGAATCGGTCGGCCCCAGACCCGCGTGGTTTCCCCAGGCCACTTGTTCGTAGCGTCAAAACCGATTTTGGCACCCAGCCCAGAAACCGGAGAGGCAAAATCCAAATAATCAATCGGGGTATTTTCAATCACCATCGTATCCCGCGCCGGATCCATGCGGGTCGTCATAGCCCAAATGACATCGTTCCAATCGCGTACATTGATATCATCGTCCGTGACGACGACGAATTTTGTATACATGAATTGACGCAAAAAAGACCATATCCCAAACATGACCCGCTTGGCATGTCCAGGGTATTGCTTTCGCATCGAAACACACGCCCAACGATACGAGCATCCTTCTGGGGGCAGGTAAAAATCCACGACCTCTGGAAATTGGCGCTGAAGCAGTGGAATGAATACTTCGTTTAACGCGGTTCCAAGGATAGCTGGTTCATCGGGCGGACGGCCTGTATAGGTGCTGTGGTAAATCGGACGAGTGCGGTGGGTAATACAGTCGATCGTCAAGACAGGAAAGGTATCGACTTCATTGTAATACCCCGTATGATCCCCAAACGGCCCTTCACTCGCGGTATCGCCTGGGGCAATGTGGCCTTCTAACACAAACTCCGCGTTCGCAGGCACTTGCAAATCGCAGGTTTTGCAGATGGTCAATTCGGTGCGTGTGCCACGGAGCAATCCCGCAAAAGCATATTCCGAAAGGCTATCAGGAACCGGTGTGACCGCCGCCAGAAGGGTCGCAGGATCGGCGCCCAACACCACTGCGACGGGAAACGGTTTGCCAGGATGTGCGTTTGTCCAATCACGGAAGTCGAGTGCGCCGCCACGGTGCGACAACCAACGCATGATCACGCGGTTTGGGCCAATCACCTGTTGGCGGTAGATACCGAGGTTCTGGCGGGGTTTGTGAGGCCCTTTGGTCACGACCAAACCCCAGGTGATGAGGGGGCCAATATCCTCTGGCCAACATGTTTGGATGGGTAGACGGGCAAGGTCTACCTCTTTTCCGCGCCAGAGATGCTCTTGACATGGTGCATGGTTCGATATCCGTGGGTGCATGTTGAGCACCTGTTTAAAAACAGGCAGTTTCTCAATGGCATCACGAAAACCTTTGGGCGGTTCGGGTTCTTTGAGAAAGGCGAGCAATTGACCGACTTCTCGAAGAGAATCGACAGAATCTTGGCCCATGCCTAGGGCAACCCGCCGAGGTGTTCCGAATAAGTTGCAGAGCACTGGGGTGGCGTGACCGACTGGGTTCTCGAAGAGGAGTGCTGGCCCTCCTGCGCGGAGGGTGCGATCACAGATTTCGGTCATTTCTAGACGCGGATCGACTGGAACGCGCACCCGCTTTAGTTCTCCCTCAGTCTCCAATTTTGTGATGAAATCGCGTAGGTCATGGTAGTGCACGGGAATACTCCGGTTGGTTTGTTGCGTTCGATTTTGACTTTCAGCTCGCCCCCATTCGGAGAGGGGTGGCAGCTGGTTTTGAATTGTTCTTGACTGGTCTTCAAGGTAGTGCTGAGCAGTTGCGGTATTATATTATATAACATAATATTAGTAACTGCTCAGGACGGCTTGGATCGTAGACCAATAGAGAGACGAGATATTGACTTTCAGATCGCCCCTCTCCTGAAAGGAGAGGGGTTGGGGTGAGGTATGGTGCTGGTTTTGATTTTTTTGACTGATCTTTAAAGTGCTGAGCAGTTACGATAAAACAAAATAAACCGTGGTCATGTGCTCAACCCGCATGTGCCCAACCCACTTGACTTCAAACACAATTGCTTCCCCCTGGAGGGGAAGGGACTTAATCCACAGTCAAAGACTTTTCCATTGCGGATACTTACCGCACAGAGAGACGACTTAGGCTAATAATCCCTGCCAGTTTGTTCAACTGTGCCAGTATCAAAGAGACATGTTCGACCTCCTGAACCTCCACAACCAAGTGCATATCGGCAATCTGTTGCTTTTTGTCCGTCGTCGTTTCCAGCGTCAAAATATTGATACCCTCTTCTGCAACCATCCCCGTTACATCTCGCAACAGTCCAGGACGATCGTGGGCAACCAGCCGCAAATGCACTGGCCAAACATCCGTTGTATTGCTCGTCCAAGACGCTTCTAGGATCTTGGCCTGATTGCCTATTGTCCGCTGCAGAACATTGGCACAATCGGCACGGTGAATGCTCATGCCCTGGGTATTGGTCACATACGCAACAATCCGATCGCCTGGATCCGGTCGGCAGCATTGTGCAAAACGGGTCACAAGGTTGGCAACCCCCTGCACACGAAGACGGGTCGGCACTTCTTTTTTCTCAGGGCGGCCTCGTTTTGGGGATCGAGGGGCATTCCCCGTCTTACTATGCTGCACAGATTCCGTAAGCAATGCCTCTCCTGGAGTTTCCTTCTTTTGGGTCTTTTTTACACCAGCAACACCGTGATGATGCTCCATGTCTTCGGCAGGATCTGCCCGTTTGAACCACTGACGAACGGCGGAGAGAGCACGGTTGGTGTGTAAATAATTCGTGTTGGTATGAAGCCACTCGCGACTCGGCCCCCCTTGTTTCGCAGTGAGAACCTCAACCTGCTCGCCGTTACTGAGCGGATAACTCAAGGGTACGATACGCCCATCGACTTTGGCACCACGGCAACGATGCCCCACCTCCGAATGAATGTAATAGGCAAAATCCAGCGGTGTTGCACCTCGTGGCAGATCAATGACACGACCTTTTGGGGTAAATACGTAAATGTATTCGCTCTGCAGAGTCTCACGAAACTCCACCGTGTTGTCTCGTTCACCCGATTCCAACAGTTGGCGCAAACGCTGAATACGTGCATCATACGCAGAGTCCCCATGACGACTGCCTTCCTTATAGCGCCAATGTGCAGCCACCCCCAATTCAGCGTGGCGGTGCATGTCGTGGGTTCGGATCTGAACCTCTATGGTTTTATTTTCAGGCCCAACGACTGCCGTGTGGAGCGATTGATACAGATTCTTCTTTGGCTTGGCAATATAATCATCAAACTCGCTAGAAATGGGCAACCAAAGTCCATGGACAACGCCCAAAGCGATATAACAATCGTTCTTGGTGTTCACCAAGACGCGCACCGCACGCATATCATAGATTTGATCGAAATTGACTTCTTTGCGCCGCATTTTGCGCCAAATGCTGTAAATATGCTTCGGGCGACCGCTCACCGATGCCTGTAAACCAACCCCATCGAGACGCTCGCGGAGAATCGACATGACTTGATGAAGGTAATTTTCACGATCCAGGCGGCGTTCATCTAGAAGTTTTGCAATGCGTGAATAAATGTCTGGTTCCAGATACCGAAAAGAAAGGTCTTCTAGCTCCCATTTGAGGCGACCCATGCCGAGACGATTGGCCAAGGGCGCATAAAGATTCATGGTTTCAGTGGCGATGCGCTGTCGCTCAGGGTCTGAAAATCGTTTTGCGATGCGCAAATCGTGTGTCTGTTCCGCAAGCCTAATGAGAAAGGCACGGATATCATCCTCGATGGACAATAAGAGTTTACGCAATCCTTCCTGGTTTGTGGGGTGATCCTGGGCAGTGCTGCGACGCATGATGCTGTCTATGCGGCGCACCCCCTCCACAAGACGCGCCACTTCCGGCCCCACCGTCTTGTCAAGGCCCACCGCCTTGGCAAAGCTCGGTACATCGTGGAGTACCGCCGCTGCGAGTGTGGGAACGTCCGGATGAAGCGCAGACAGAATACCAGCCACTTCTAGGGCATGTTCTAAGTACGATTCTCCGCTGGGGCGGCGAGCTGCACCATAACACTGTTCCGCATGGAGACAGGCTTGGCGCAGTGGTGAGAAATCGATCTCTGGTCGTATCCTGGACAAATCATTGATCCAGGCGCCATAGTCACTGACCGTAGGGAGAGAAGCAGTCACAGCCACCATCAGTCGTCTACCTACTCCTAGAGGATCTTGGGGAGAATCTTGGGACGGGCATCGGCCAAAGCCGGAACCTCACAGAGTAGACTCCCGTGTATTCCATGGCAAGACGGATCCGAAGCTACCCAACTGCTTCAAACAAGGGAATAGCCTCTTGTAGCAGATAAAACGATCCAGCGATGAGGGTAGTGGCAGATCTCTCGTCTGATCCAACGCGGATCGCATGGCGGAGATCTTTTGCGAGGGTGATTTTTGCCTGCAAATCGTCTGAGAGCGAGCAGACAAAACCCTGTAATTCTTCTGTGGTCGCGGTTCTTGCAGAAGAAAAGGGCGTAAGCACCACGCTGTTGGCATTCTCGCATAGTGCACGCACAGGCGGTTTGATGCGTGCGCTCAACTTATCTGCGGCCATTCCGAAGATCAGGGTATAGTTCTGTACGCCGAGATCCACAAGGTATTCGTGCAGTGCATCGAGCGCCGCCGCATTGTGTCCACCGTCCAACAGGATGGATTGGAATCGTTCCCCTGTTTCTTTGTATCGCTGGTTGTACATCCATTGCATTCTTCCTGGAAGCCTAACACCCAGTGCAACCCGTGCATAACGAAAGAGATCCTCGCTGGTCGTCGTGGGAAGAAGGAAACGAAGGGCAGCCAGTGCGGTTTTCATACAAACCAGTGTGGATTTCGGAATCTTTCTTTCAGGATACCGAAAGGGAACCGTCTCTCCCGTATCGAACGTCCATTGGTAGGTGTCGGTTGGGTAATCGGGAAGGATTGCAACGAAATCCGTCCGAAGGATTGTGCATTCTTTCTCGTTCAGTTGTTTTGTGAGATAGGCTGCAATCTCTTGGGGCTGGGGACTGAGAACAACCGGAAGGGGCGAAGTTAGGATGCCTATTTTCTGGTCGGCGATGGCGTCTAGGGATTCTCCCAAAAATGCCGTATGATCGTGGCTGATGGGTGTAATCACCGCAAGCACTTTCTGTATCGCGTTGGTGGAATCGGTTTTTCCCCCCATCCCCGCCTCAAGGACTGCCCAATCGATTCGATGCTTATAAAAAGCGTAACATGCAATGGCAGTCATCGCATCAAAATAGGAGACAAAAGAACCGTCCAAAGAGAGAGAGAAGGCTGCTTCCAGCACCCTTTCTGCGATCTCCACAAAATCATGCACGGAGATCCATTCGTTGTTGATCTGCACACCCTCACGAATGTCCAAAACATGCGGCGACGTGTACAGCCCAACGGTATATCCCTCTTCCTTTAGGAGGGCAGCGATCATGGCCGCCGTTTGTCCTTTTCCATTGGTTCCTGCAATATGGATGATTTTGTATGCCTGCTCTGGATGGTCGAGTGCACCTAGCAACCGTTGCATACCGGACAAGGGGCTGATGTCTTGTGTGTTGGCCGTTTTTTCAAAACTATTCAGCGCATGTAGTTTTTCCAGGACTGCCTGTGTTCTTGAAGCGTTCATCGTAATTTCTGCTGGGCTTAGCATGGCGTTACAGGCTCTTCGGTGTGATACACAGATACAATATAACTATGTCATCCACGTACCAAAGAGTGCAAACCTTTGCAAACACCTGTGCACCATTCTTGACTCCCAGCGTGCCCCTCTCCAAATCTTCGGAGAGGAGTTGACTCGGCAAGAAAAAAGCGATCAGCAACCAGGCCGTGCGCTTTTCAGATCCCCTGCATCATTGATGAGATTCTTGCCATCTTTTGCGAGGTAGTGAATCTTTACCTCATCCCCTACAAATAGTTGATCGTCCAAGAGTCCCATGGCCTTACTGTCTTGGACAACAAAGGTTATGCTCTTTCCGCCGTCCACCGCAACCACCAAGGTCTTTTTATCTGCACTGTATTCCGTGATTTTTCCCTTCACCAAAATTTTATCGTCTGCTACTGCCACCCCTATGCACTGCGCACAGAGAAGAAAAACTGCCACAAGGCTGCTACGCCACGTTGCTTTCATGAAAAACCCCCTTAGGAAGAATGTGTATGTTCTGCCGCATAAACCAATTCATCAGTATTGCTACACAAGAGTTTCTTTCTGCTGATTTGTAAAAAACGATGTCCTCCCTCAAAGGAAAAGATCAGCAATCCAATGAGTAACCCACTGTATACGATGCTCCAACCTACCTCGGTTCCCCCGAACGTACCTGCTGCCAATCGTGGGACGGTAGTATAATGGGTGAGACCGTGGCTGAGAAAAACTGCATCGATCGTATTCTTGAAGAACGTATAGGGGAGATACCCCAAATAGAACCCAGGCAACGCAACCAACGCAGTTGCATAGCCCAAGCCCAAACGTGCGTAGGTGCGAACCTCGCAGCCGATCATAAACACCGCACCCATGGCCAGCAAAGGCCCACCCAGAATGTGTCCCCAATACAACCCTTCTGGCCCGCCGGATGCGTTTGGAATTCTGCCATGGCCCGTCAACCAAGCAACGAGGATAAACAGGTTAAAACTGACAATGGCCACCATGAATCCTTGAAGGGGTAGCATTCCTCGAAACATCCGATACGTTGCCAAGGCTACACCCCCTGCACGATAAAAAGCCGGTTTGGTGAGTGCAGCTTCTGGTGCCATGACAGCGCATTCTGTGCCGAAACCGCACTTGGCAATCCCAATGCCGAGCAACAATCCTGGAATGACCAACCAAAGGATTTCATTCCACCCACCGATATCAGAAACACCAAAGGCGATTTGGTCGGTAAAAATAGCAAAATACAGTGGCATCAACACAAAGGTCGCGAGAAAAAGATTCAGAAGCCAACGCAACGGATCTTGCCAAGGGCGATAATTTGTATCGTACCCGGGCTGTGGTTGTTCTGGATCTCTGTGGTAACGTGAGGCAACGGCTTTTGTTTCTTGATGGCGGAAATATCCACCCATCCCTGACCAGATCGCAATTTTGAAAGCCAGAAAAGCAAAGGGGATTCCACTGAAAAGCACTACCCAACTGGCAATACTCATGGAGGAAAGGCCGCCAATGAAATGGTGGGTGGTACACCCTCTGGCCAGCCGGGTTCCAAAGGAGAAAAGAAACCCGCCGAGAAAGGACAACAACAGCATCCGCCAATGGTAGTGAACCCATCCACGCGATTCTTTTTCGCCGAGGGCAACCAAGCGTGCCCCAAGAATGGCACTCAGAATGAGCCAATGAATACCTGGTTCGTACACACGGCTGATGAAATCGCTATGGAAGAGGTATTTTTCGCTGACGGCGTACATTTGGGCAAGCCCAGTGGTCACGCCGATAAAATCGTTATAATGGATATAATACACAATTTCGGACAATCCAACGAAACAACCGCCGACCCAGAAAGGCCATTGTCTGCTGAGGATACGATCCAAAAAGACTGGCGACATGAACAACCCCTACAATTTTGGCAATACAATGTGAGACGGGTAAAACGGGTGAGACAGATCGGTTGCTACGGCAAAGGGGCTGGTTCCACAAAAACGTAATCGTTTTCTTTAGCCAGCGTGTGGCAACCGAAACATTCTAGTACGAAATGTGCGTCGTCACCATAGGGGGTCTGTTTTTTTCCCAACCATTTTGCAAAACCCCATCCGCCGGTCGTGGAGAACTTTTCACTGTCCTTGAAGATAAACTCGACTTCCTGGAATTTGTCGGGGACGATGGAATCTCCCCATTCAGGGCGAGTCTTTGTTCTCCAGACTAGTTTGCCGATGGTAGCACCGTTTGGCCAGGGTTTTGTTTGGCCTTCACGGACTGCACGGATGGCGCGATCGTTGCCGACGATGACACGCAGGGTATCGTTGTCGGTACGCCGCAATACACTAATGACACGCCAGTCTTTATAGTCAGTGGGCAGGACGATGCCATTAGGGGCTGGTGCTACTGAATCTGCGGCCAGCACCGATTGTGTGACCAAAAGAGCAGCCACAATATAAAGATTCTTCAATGACCTCACCTCAGTTGCATACAGCGTCTTTTGACTTTAGGAATAGCCCCTCCCCGCGAGGGGAGGGGTTTGGGGAGGGGTGGGGGCCGGGTTTGACTTGTTCTTAGATTCAAGATTATCAAGATTCAAGATTATCAAGAATTATTCAAGACTCAAGATCAATATCCAAGACCAAGATCCAAGGATCAAGATCAATACCCAAGATCAAAATCCAAGGATCAAAGCCACCCCATCCCTCAGCCCCCAGCCCCTTCCCTTGGGGAAGGGGTTTATCAAAGGCTGAAGGTATCGGGGCAGCTTCAGCAAGAGGCTCAGAACGCAACGTCAAAGGTCAAATAAACATCACTCGCATTTTTCAGTGGGGTCAGCATTTGTGCGTTCAAGGGATTGTTCAGTGCATCCATCCCCACAGGGGCACCCACCCAATTGTTGCTACCGGTATATTGGAAGTCGTAATACTGGTATCCAAGTCTGAACTGCGCCTTTCCAAACTTCGAGAGTGGTTTCGAGTTAATTTCATGGATCAGGTAAGCCTCATAGACGTTTCCATGGACACCTTGTTTTGCAGTCCACATATCGTCTGAAGCAGGTGCAAAAGCAATCCAGTTTTTCGATCCGTGATTATACTCCAAACCAAATTTGGTTCCAATAGATTCCACGTCATAACGTCCACCCAAGTAGATGGCGTTGCCTGTCTTGTTTTGTGGAGCACAACCCATCGGTGTGCAGTTATACATCAACCCCGCCACCCCAGTTCCGTTGATTCCCATCAGGTTGCTGTTCGGGTGGGACTTGCTAATAGCAGCACTCAAGAATAGATTCAGGGTACCAGAACCAACATTGTTGATCTTGCCAGAGGCACCTATCATATATTGATCGATGTTCCCCAGATTATTGTTCGTGAAGGTACTCCCCGGAATCACGGTATTCATCGTCGCTGTTTCTGGGAAGGCAAAAATATTGCTGCCACGATCCCACTGTAACTCGACGCGAAGATTGTCAGTTGCATAGGGAACCATGTTGACACCAACGAAGTGTACATCCTTGAGCTGATTAGAGGTTGAGGTAAAGCCGCTGTCGAATCCTCTACCATAGCAAAACTTCGCATATGCACCAGGCAATTTCTCAATATCCGGCGCAATCCCAAGGGTCGCACCGTCGAACGCATAGTCAACAAGTAAGCCAGGAACACCAGCAGTGTCTGAAACATCCTTGGCAATGTTCTGCCGTAGGTTGGTGGGGATGCCACCCGTGGAAGGTCTGCGGCCCACCGAAAACCAAACAGGCGCACCACCAATCGCTGACCACGTTGCATAGGCCTGGTCTATCCGCAAGATATCATCCTTCGGGATATGCCCAACGTTGCCATCAAAGCTATAAAACTTATCCGAAAAAAATGGTGATGCTGTATAGGTTTCTTCGCCCCAGCCCTTGTACATCAACAGTCTTGCCTTGACTGTGAAATCCTCGGTAGCCTTCGCCTTTACGTTGAGTCCAAAGCGGTTGGTCAGAAGTGAGTTATTTCTGTAATCCTGCGCAGGCATCAAGCTTGCGGTTGTTGCGCCAGTCACTTGATAATAAGAAGGCGCTGAACCCGCCATGCGATCAAACCGGAACCGATAATCGCCGCTAATCTCTAGGTTGGATGCTTTCTTTTCTGCGGCTGCTTCCTTCTTCACAACTGTCTGTACTTTCTGTTCTGTTTCTTGTGCCTTCTGCTCCACGGTTGCAAACCGATCATCTTTCGCGGATTGCTCTTGTTGCAACGCTTGCATTTGTTTCTTTAATTCGTCCAACTGTTTGGAAAGTGACGCAATTTCTTTGACAAGTGTTGCCTGATCGACCGAGAACGCAGGAAGCGGCATCAAGAGTGCTGTTGTACAGGCAACCGAAAGTAATGGTCTTTTCATCATGCGCAAGCCTCATTGTTCACAGAACTGTGTTGTCTTAGGAATGGAAAACCAGGCCAGTGGTATTAGCCATGGTCAATGCGGAATTGATCCACCTCGCGTTGCAAATCGCTTGATAGGCCCATCATTCCCTCCGTAGAGTGGGAGATTTTCTCAAAACTAGACACCGCATCGCTCGACACCATGGAGACCTCTACAATGTCCTTGTTGGTTTGTTCCGACACAACCGACATTTCCTCAGTGGCAGAAGCAATTTGATCCAGCATTACTTGCAGCGCAGAAACACTGGCCACGATGTTTCTGAGCGCAGTGCTTGCCTGTGTAGCCAATGCCACTCCGGCCTTCACACGATTCGTGCTTTCACCCATAGCACCCACGGCGCTTTGTACCGTAGTTTGCATCGTACGAAGCATAGTACGAATATCTGCCGTGGCAGTGGCCGTCCGGTTGGCTAATTTCTTCACCTCATCGGCAACCACAGCAAAACCACGACCGTGTTCTCCTGCACGAGCCGCTTCAATAGCAGCGTTTAACGCCAAAAGATTCGTCTGGTCAGCCACTTCATTGATCAAGCCAGCAATCGCGTTAATCTGCTGCGATTGCTGGCCCACCGAGTGAATGGCCTGCGCCGCCTTGTAAACCGTTTCTTCAATGGCACGGACTTCTTCAATCGATTTCTCGACGATGTGTTCACCCTCCTTGGCAATTTTGGCAGTGTCCGTAGAGGAAGCAGCAATCTCAGACACGTTCCTCGCAATATCCAGCACCGTCTGCGACATCTCGGTTGAGGCCGTCGCAATTTGCATGATTTTGTCTGCTTGACCATGTAGGCTCGTCGCCATTTCTACAGAACGATTGTGCAGTTCATCGCTTGCGGAGGCTACACCGTTCGCCGTGTCTCGAACACTGCCCAGCATGTCTTTAAAACGGGAAACCATGTGCTTCATGGCTGCCAAAAGACGCCCCGTTTCGCCCCCCCCTTTGACCTCAATCTGGATAACAAAATCCCCTTCGGCCAATCGATCAGAAATACAGACCGCCTTTTCTATGGGCAACGTAATGGCGCGGGAGAACCCTACCGCAATACCAATTCCAAACGTACAAGCAACGGCAGCGATCAACAGCAACAACAAAAGGGCATCTTGCTTTTTCTGTGCAGAAGACTCCTTGGAGTATAAAACAGACATTGCTCCAACCAACTGGCCCTCTTTTCCGAAGGGTAAGAGTTGCTCGTAATACTCTTGCCCATCAATATTCGTTGATCGGTTAAGAGAGACTGTTTCGTTCTGCGTCTTTGGCGGATAGATCGTCTGCAATTCTTGATAAGACGCATCAGACAGTCTTCCATATTCTTTTACAGTACCGGCTGCATAATTCTTTCCACAAAAGAAATCGACTTTCGCATTCAGCAGTGCCGACATATCCTCAGCATATTGATCGTCCAGAAAGGTGTCTACAACTATAAGACCCCCCAAGACCGATTTACCCACCACGGTTTCGTGGACAGGATTGTGATCGGTAATTTCCAAGCGGTCTGCATGAACACCAAAACCAATCGTCATTTGTTTTGGCAATGCCGTCGGATACTGTACTTCTATGTTTGAAGGAGGAGGGCCATCCGCCAACAGCTTATTATTCCCTTTTAGGCTGCCAAACGTACCCCGTCCTTTGTACCAGCCCGTCAGTCGATGGGACTTATCATAAAAAGCAATGAGCTTTGCATTGGCATCGTATAATCGTATCAGATGAAAACCCTGGCGCGTCTCACTAATCTTTTTAAAACGCAGCGCCAGATCTTTTGTGATCTCAACGTGTGCATCATCCAGTGTTTGATCGGGACTGTTTTTGATAAAATCCCGCGTCAAACACACTTGCGAGACCACAGTATCATCACCCGCAAGGATATCGATGTCCCTCGTCATCTTTGCGATTTTTTCGTGAACATCGGTTAAGATGACCTGGGTGGCAATGTCCAGCTTTTCTTTGGCAGCTTCCCCAAACCATCGACCCGATTGGATCGAGACAACCAACGTCACCGAAAACAGGGTGGCTATCAAAATGGTAGCAATGGCAAGTACGATCTTGTGTTGAATCTTCAGGTTCGAGAGCATCCGATCCTACCCACGTTCGATACACGAGGTGCGCAGTATAACCGCAATCGACGTATGTATACATACTAGGGATATTACTCATTAATTATGGTGCTTTCCATGAGCATGCGCCCAATCGCCATTACCCCGGGAGAACCTGCGGGTATTGGCCCTGATCTCTGTATACGTTTCGCCCAAGAAAATCGCCTGGCCAATCGGCTAACCAATCGGCTGACCTACCCTGTGGTGGTAGCCGATCCTGGCTTGCTAGAACGCCGTGCGGCCCTGCTTAGGCTGCCACTGCGCCTTCGTGCTTTCGATCCACACACGCCCTGGGTACCTCGTCACACAGGGGAATTGGCCATCGTACCCATCCCACTCGCCACCCTAGAGCAACCAGGACAATTGGATCCTGCAAACGCACCCTACGTCCTAGAAACCCTCAGAACCGCTGTGGAACTATGCCAAGCGGATCGGGTGGGTGCTTTGGTCACAGGCCCCGTGCACAAAGGGGTCATCAACGAGGCAGGGATCCCGTTCAGTGGCCATACGGAGTTTCTCGCAGCCCTGACGGGCACATCCACGGTCGTCATGATGCTCGTCATCCCTGGCCTACGGGTTGCCTTAGCCACCACCCACTTACCGTTACAAGCGGTTAGCCATGCATTGAGCCGCAATCACCTCACCGCAGTGCTTCATGTCCTCCACAACGATCTCGTCCGGTGTTTTGGTCTTCCGCACCCACGCATTGTGGTGTGTGGACTCAATCCGCACGCAGGGGAGGGGGGTCATCTAGGACGTGAAGAGATTGAAGTGATTTCGCCCGTCCTAGAAATCGGACGCGCACAAGGCATGAATCTCGTCGGCCCAATACCGGCAGACACAGCTTTTACGCCCGAACGTCTTGCCGATGCAGCGGCTATCCTCGCGATGTACCACGACCAAGGGCTGCCGGTGCTCAAACACCTCGGCTTTGGAAGGGCTGTGAATATGACGCTCGGCTTGCCCATCCTCCGCACCTCGGTGGATCACGGAACAGCACTCGATCTCGCAGGCACGGGTCGTGGACAACTCGGAAGCCTGTTGGCCGCCTTCCAGTTGGCAGAGGACTTGACCGTATGATCACCCCCCCCCCCGCACCACGCAAACGCTTTGGTCAACATTTTCTCCATGACCCTGGGGTTTTGGCACGTCTCGTCGCCGCCATTGCACCCAAGGACAACGACTACCTCGTGGAGATCGGCCCTGGCCTAGGTGCGCTGACCCTGCCGATCCTCGAAGCCGTCGGACACCTCACCGCCGTTGAGTTGGATCGAGACCTCCTCCCGCACCTCCAAGAACGCTGCGCGGCGCTGGGTGAGCTTACGATCCACCAAGCGGATGCACTGGCTTTTGACTTCCGAACGCTTGCGGTACAGGCACCGATACGCCTGATCGGGAATCTCCCCTATAACATCGCAACGCCGTTGCTTTTTCACCTGATCGAACAACTCATCCCCCCTCCCACCCGAGTGCTGGATATGCACTTCATGGTGCAACGAGAAGTGGCCGATCGTCTCGTAGCCTCGCATCTGCACGGAAACTACGGTCGTCTGAGCGTGATGATCCAATACCACTGCCGCGTAGAACGTTTGTTCACCGTGCCTGCAGGGGCCTTTCGTCCCCCTCCGAAGGTAGAATCGGCCGTGGTACGACTACGCCCACACACCATCCCCCCCGTGGTGGTATCCGATTATCCACAGTTCGTACACTTGGTGCGGCAGGCATTTTCACAGCGCCGCAAAACCCTACGCAATGCCCTGCGGGGACTGCTCCCCGAAGCCAGCATTCTGGCAGCAGATATCGATCCTGGCATCCGCCCAGAAAAGCTATCCATCCTCCAGTTTGCGCAACTCTCTGAACAGTGCAAGACCCTCGATCCGTAAACCCATAAATCCATAAATAAAGTGATTGATAACGTGAAAAAGACACATCACACCCCATCCATTTCAGGGACAATGGGCCATCCGTCAGCTGCTTAGCACGGGATATCCCGCAAGAGCATCCCCAAGGGTCACCAAAGGCCATAAAGTTTTCCAGCAACGCTGCCGATAAGGGTGGCAACAGGTAGAAGGTCTTGCTGGCGTTGTGTTAGTCTCATGTGTATGGCTGCATGGCTGGTTTTTTGAGAAGCCCCGAGGTGGGCGGTGGCGTCTACCTAGATTGTGTGAGGTTTTATCTTCGGTACTCCGAATCGATTTCTGATCAAAAAAATTTCGCTGCTATCACCGATATAGCGCGCTACCGTCTTAAGGGTGGAGGTATACCATGGCTACTACAACGTCTGTCATCGCCAATCTCGGCACCGATTCGATTGCAACGCTCACGTTAGATCAGGTTGCCTCGATCACCACGAGCGATCTCAGCAAGATTACGACATCGATGGTACCGCTGTTGACCACAGCACAGATACAGGCTCTCACAACCACCGTGGTTGCTGGCTTGTCTTTGACGCAAGCCGCTGCACTGACCTCCGATCAGGCAGCCGCGCTGACCACAAGCCAGTTGGCGGTGATCAAGTCCACGCAACTGGCGGTATTGACGACGGCCGCTTTGACCGCGATTGCAAGCCTCTCGGCGATCACCACCTCTGCAATCACAGGCTTAACCACCACCCAGGTCGGCGCACTGACCTCGGATCAGGTCTCCGCACTGACTACAGAGCAGTTGGCTGCCTTAAAAACAACACAGGTGGCCGCGTTGAACACGGCGGCGCTGATGGCCATTTTACCTGCCTCCCTGGCTGCGTTTGGCACGGCAGCGGTTGCAGCCTTGACCACCGCGCAACTGGCTGCCCTTACCACCAGTCAGGTCGCGCTGTTGAGCACGACCCAGATTGCCGCACTGAAGACGACCCAAGTGGGTGCATTGACCTCGGATCAAATGGCGGCACTGACCACGGATCAAGTCGCTGCCCTCAAGACCGCACAGGTAGCGTTGCTGAGCACAGCGGCGTTGTCTGGAATCACCTCTGCTGCAATCACGTCCCTGACCCCTGCGGCCATCGCAGCCTTGACGGCAAATCAGGTAGGCGCACTCACCACCACACAGGTTGGCGTGCTGACCACCGATCAGATGCTTGCCTTGAAATCCAGCCAAGTATTGGCACTCACGACCGATCAGGTGGCAGCAATTACAGGAGATCAACTGGCGGTACTGAAATCTTCGCAGGTGGCAGCATTGCCCACAGCGGATATTGCGGTATTAAGCACGGTGGTTCTACCCTCGTTGTCCACCATGGGTGTGGCTGCGTTGACCAGCGCGCAACTTGGGATGCTGACCTCTGATCAACTGGCCGCACTCATCCCAAGCCAGGTCGGGGTCATCAAGTCAACGCAGGTATCGGCACTGAATGTTGCAGCGTTGGCGGGCAGCGGAACGGCCACTATCTCGGCGTTAAACTCAACGGCGTTTGCGGCCCTCACGACAGCCCAGCTCAATGTACTGACCACGAACCAAGTGGCCGTATTCAGCACCATTCAAATTGGCAGTCTGAAGACGACCCAGGCCGCAGCACTGACGGTTGATCAAGCCTTCGCGCTCAGCTCTGATCAACTCAGTGCGTTCAAAACCGCTGCGGTTGCAGCACTGAACACCGCTGTAGTGTCCGGACTACGGACGACAGAGATTGCGGGACTCCCCACGACGGCCATAGCCGCATTTACCAATGCACAGATGCGGGTGTTGACAGCAGATCAGGTGTCTGTCATGACCTCGGTGCAATTGGATGCGATCAAGAGCACGCAGATCCTCTCACTGACTACAGCAGCGATTCTTGCGATTAGCCTTAATAGCCTCCCGACCTTCAATACGTCGGTGGTAGCAGCTTTGACCACCGATCAGGTATTGGTGCTCACTACCGACCAGATAGGGGCGTTGACCACTGCACAGGTTGCTGCGTTGCGCTCCGATCGTGTGGGTGTGCTCTCGTCAGACCAGGTAGCTGCGCTCAATTCGGCCCAGATGGGGGCGTTCACGAGCTTGCAGTTGTCATCGCTGAATACAGCGGCCATCGCAGGGATTAGCGCGGGAACGGGTGGCATTCCGGTATTGAGCACTGCTGCCGTGGCCGTATTCACGACAGCGCAGGTAGCCGGATTGACCACGACCCAGGTAAATGCTTTTACTTCTACACAGATTGGTAGTTTGAAACCCACTCAGGTAGCAGCGTTCACCTCAGACCAGGTGGGGGCACTGACTTCGGATCAGGTAGGGGCATTCACCTCTGCACAGGTCAAGGTGTTGAATACCAAGGCAGCGGTCGCTCTTACGTCGGCTGCGATTGCATCTCTGAACACGATGGCCGTATCGGCACTTACGGCCGATCAATCGGGCGTGTTGACGGCCGATCAAGCGGCAGCACTGACTTCGGTTCAGACGGGTGTGCTCAAAGCTGCCCAGTTGGGGATGTTCAGTACAGCGGCGTTTGCTGCAATCAGTACGTTGGGTATTGCTGCGTTGACCACAGCGGCCACGTCATCGTTGACTACGACGCAGCTGATTGTCCTGACAACGAACCAGATGGTGGCGATGACTACAAACCAGATCGCCGCTCTGAAACCGACACAGGTGGGCGTTCTCACCACGTCTCAGGTTGCTGCCCTCTCCAACACGGGTATGCCAAATGGTACTGGTGGATTGCCAGGCACCTCAGCAGTGATGCTCAGTGCGCTTACGACCAGCCAAGGCCAGATCGGTGCATTGACAACCTCCGCGATCGCAGCCATTGGCACAACTGCTATCCCGCTCTTGCGTGCATCGGTGGTGACGGCGTTGAGCACCAGCCAAATGGGTGCCTTCAGCAGCAGCCAGATGGCATCCCTCAACACCACCCAGGTCGCCGGCCTGAAAGCCACGCAAATTGGGGTGTTGACCGCAGGCCAGGTGGGGGCGCTGAGTTCCGATCAGATCGGTGCACTCAGTTCTGTGCAGTCGGCGGCTCTGACTACAGCAGCCATTACCTCACTCGGTGCAATCCCTATTGCTTCCTTGTCCTCCACAGCACTGTCGTCCATGAGCACGGCGCAGATCAAAGCCTTGGTGCCAGACCAGGTCGGTGTGTTCAACTCTGCTCAAATCAGTGCGATTCGCGCTACACAGGTGGTAGCGTTCAGTACAGCGAGTCTTGCCGTCCTGAGCCTTACGGGCCTCCCCGCATTGTCCACGGCAGCGATGGCCGCCTTGACCACCACGCAAATCGGCGCACTGACGACCGACCAAATGATGGCGATCAGCACCACCCAGATCGGTGCGCTGAAAACGACACAAATGGCCGTATTCAGCACCAACCAGGTGGCGGCGCTGACCTCTGATCAAATCGGTGCGATCAGAACTTCCCAGATGATGGGCCTGACAGCCAATGCCATGGGCGTATTGAACACAACGCAGGTGGCAACCCTGAACTCTGCACAGGTGAGGGCCATTACGTCGGTACAGGTATCCGCACTGACTACAGCTGCAATCCAAGCCATTGCCACCACCGCGATGTCAGCCTTGGGCACCGCCGCGATGCGTGCGTTGACCACAGTGGAAGTGGGTGCAATGACGGTCGATCAGATCATGGTTTTGGGCACCGCCCAAATGGGTGCCATGGGAACCGCGCAGATGGGTGCGCTCACTTCTGATCAGGCAGTGGTATTGACCTCCACACAGGTGATGGCGATCACATCTTTGCAGGTGGGGGGGCTGAACGCAGCTGCCATACAAGTGCTTGGAACCACTGCCCTTGCCGCCATGAGCACCAGGACGATGGGTGCCTTAAGCACAACACAGATTCAGGCGTTGACTTCGGATCAAGCGTCCGTTTTGACTTCCAGGCAGTTAGGGGCGATTAGCAGTACACAGGTATCGGCGTTGAGTACTGCGGCAATGGCAGCCATGGGGACGACCGCTTTGCGGTCTCTGACTACGGCAGCGATGGGCAGTTTGCTCACGACGCAAGTGGCTGCGTTCACTTCCACACAAGCAGGTGTGTTGACCTCCGGACAGCTCAAAGCGCTGTCTGGATCGCAAGCACCCGCGATGAGTACAGCCGCCATCGCAGCGATCGGAAGCACCGTGTTTTCCGCTTTGAGCACAGCATCCATGGCTGCCATGACCACCAGCCAGATGGCGGCATTCAGTACCGCACAGGTGGCTGCGATGAGTTCGTCCCAGACGGGCGCTATCACCTCCATGCAGATGCAATACTTCACCTCGCAACAGATGGGTGTGCTCAATACCATGCAGGTGAAGGCATTGTCTGGTGCGGCTCTGATCGCAATTGGACCGGCGGCCCTGTCCTTGCTGGGCACGGCAGCACTTGCTAGCTTACCCACCACACAAATCGGAGGTCTGACCTCTGCGCAGCTAAACTTGATGACCTCTGCGCAGATCGGAGCGTTTACGAGTGCGCAGATGCAGATGCTGAGTACTGCGGCCATCCAGTCGATTGGAAGCACGACGATCTTAGCGATGACCACGAAGGCAGTGGCGGCGTTGAGCACTGCTCAAATGGCTGTGTTTTCCACGACACAGACGGCTGCGCTTACCTCAGCGCAGATCAGGGCCATTGGTAGTGGGCAGGTGGCGTCGTTGACTTCGGCGGCGTTTCAAGCGATTGGGACGTCCGTCATTGCAGCCTTGAGCACGACGACGATGGGCGCACTGAATACAGCTCAGCTTCGTGCATTGACACAAGACCAGACCGCTGCACTGACCTCGGTACAAATCGGTGCCCTGAGGAGCGGGCAGATCATGGCAATCACCTCGACGAATATACCGTCGCTGAGTACGGTTGCCGTGCGGGCGCTGACCACGACAGCGGCGGCAGCTTTCAACACCAACCAGGTACAGGGATTGACCTCGGCTCAGGTTGCCGTGCTTACGACGAACCAAGTGAGGGTGTTGAGCTCGAACCAGATCAACGCGCTTGCCTTCACCGGTACCACCGGAGGGATCAATGGGCTGACCACCAGTCAGATCGCGGTGCTTTCGTATGGTGCTGCGGGTTCTTCGGCGGCGTTGCTTGGGCTTACCTCGTCTCAGCTTGGCGCATTGACCACCACTCAGGTGGCGGCATTCAGTACGGGTCAGTTGTCGTCGCTTTCTTACGGTCTGGCAGCCGTCTCTGCGCAGTTGCTGGGATTGACCTCGGTACAACTGGGTGTGCTCAACACCAACCAGGTGCGGTCATTGAGTTCGTTGCAAATGAATGCGCTCACAACGGTTCAAGTGCAGGGATTAGTCACGAACCAGATCGCGTCGATGACCACAAACCAGATTCGGGCATTGACCTCCGCACAGGTGAATGCCTTTACGGCAGCTGGTCCTGGTTCTGGGGCGCAGCTGCTCGGATTGACCGCAAACCAAATTGCTGCCTTCACCTACGGTGGTGCTACGACTCAGTTGTTCGGCTTGAACTCGGATCAGATCAACCTGTTGACCACTACCCAGGTGATGGCACTGAATACAGGCCAGATCCAGGCACTCACGTACGGTGCAGTGGGTGGTGCTACGAACCAGATTGGGGGGTTGAACACAGCCCAAATCGCCGTGTTGACGACGACGCAGGCGCAGGCACTGACCTCGGCGGACATCAATTCACTTTCGTTTGGTGGTGTCTTCGGGGGCGGTACCCAACTGCGTGCCTTGACTACGAAGCAGATAGCGGCACTGACGTATGGCGCGACGAACTCCAGCACTGCATTGGTGGGGCTGACCTCGGATCAGATTGGGTCGCTCACCACCAGTCAGGTGATGGCGTTGACGTCGAGCCAACTTGGGTCGTTTATTACGAAGCAAAACACTGGGTTGAATACGGCAGAGATTGCTGTGCTCACCACAACGCAGATCAGGGGGCTGACTTCGGGACAGATCAATGCGCTTTCGTACACAACGCAGATCCAAGCTCTGACCACAAGCCAGATCGCCGCACTTACGTATGGTGGTTCTGGTGCCACCAATCAGTTGGGTGGGTTGAGTTCTGCACAGATGAGTGCTTTGGGTGTATCCCTGATTGCGGGATTCACCACGGGTCAGATTCAGGCGCTCACATACGGTGCTGGTGCGGGTCCCACCAATCAGTTGGCTGGGCTTAGTTCGGATCAGGTCAATGCGTTGAGCACAAACCAGGTGCAAGCGTTGAACTCAGCACAGGTCAATGCGCTCTTTATCGGTGCTGCTGCTGGTGCCACCAACCAGTTGGCTGGCTTGAGCACGAAACAGATTGGAGCACTGTCGTATGGTGCCACCAACACGGGATTGTTCGGGTTGAACTCCGATCAAGTGGCCTCTTTGACCACCCTCCAAGTGGGAGGACTGACCACGAGCCAGATGGGAGCACTCACGTATGGTGCAGGAGGTGGTGTATCCAACCAATTGGGTGGGCTGACCTCGGCTCAGATGTCTGCCTTGACCACGGATCAGGTCCAAGCACTGACCACAGCCCAAATCGCCTCCATTGCTTATGCAACGACTGCGGCGGCTACCTATGCCACGAACCAATTGGTGGGGTTGACCTCGGTGCAGTTGGGTGTGTTGACCACCAAGCAGATCAGGGCATTTACTTCGGCCCAGATCAATGCGCTTGGGTCGGTGGCGGAAACACAGCAGTTGCAGGGATTGACCTCGTACCAGATAGCTGCCTTAACTTACGGGCCGCTCGCATACGGCGCTACGAATGAGCTCGCCGGATTGACCTCGGATCAGGTGAATGCGTTGAACACCGTTCAGCTCCAAGCGTTGACCGTGGGTCAGATAGCCGCACTCACGTATGGTGCCGCTGCTGGATCGACCAACCAGCTGGTTGGACTCAGCACAGCACAGCTAAATGTTCTGACCACGGATCAAGTGATGGCATTGACCTCCGCGCAGGTAAATGCACTCACCTTCGCAACCGGCACCCAGACACGGCAACTTCAAGGATTGAGTACAACGCAGATAGGGGCGCTTTCATACGGTGGTTCTACGACGGGTCTATTCGGATTGAACTCGGCTCAGGTGGCTACGTTGACGAGCTATCAGGTGATGGCGTTGAGCACGAGCCAGATCGCTGCGCTCACCTACGGTGCGAGTGGTGGTGTCTCCAACCAGTTGGGGGGTCTAACCTCGGCTCAGATCCGTGTGTTGACGACGGATCAGATTCAGGCGTTGACCACGGTTCAGTTGTCGGCCATCGCATACGCGACAACTGCAGCGGCCACTTACGCCACGAACCAGTTGCTGGGATTAACCTCTGATCAGATCGCGGCGTTGACCACGAAGCAGATCAGGGCGCTAACCTCGGCGCAGGTAGAGGCGTTGGCCTATGCTGCTGGCACGCAACAGTTGCAAGGACTGACTTCGACTCAGATCGGGGTGATGACGTATGGAGGTGCCAACACAGAGATCCGTGGCTTAACTTCAGGCCAGATCAATGCGTTGAGCAGTACACAGCTGCAAGGTCTCACCGTGGCTCAAATAGGGACACTGACTTACGGTGGTACAGGCGGCCCCACCAACCAGCTTTTGGGGTTGAGCTCGTCCCAGATTGGCGCTTTGACCACGGATCAGGTGATGGCGTTGACCTCGGCTCAGGTGGGTGCACTCGCCTATGGGCCAGCCGCATACGGTGCCACGAACCAAATTGGTGGGTTGACAACGGCCCAGATATCGGCGCTGGCATACGGTGGAACAGCTTCTGCTTCGGCTGGGCTTGCGGGATTGACCTCGGCGCAAATGAATGCACTGTCGGTCACCCAGATCACAGGATTTACCGCAGGCCAGATAGCCTCACTCACCTACGGTGGTGCCACCACTCAGCTTATCGCACTGACCTCGGATCAGATCGCCGCCTTGACCACGGATCAGGTTCGCGCCTTGACCACTGGTCAAATAGCGGCACTCACGTTCGCAGCCGCTGGGGGTGCCTCTAACCAGTTGTGGGGATTGAGCGTCTTAGACATGACAGTGTTGACGACGTACCAAATTGCGGCGATGGGAACTGGTGCGGCTAGCGAAATTCGTGCACTGACCTCTACGCAGGCGGATGCACTCACCAGTACCCAGTTGTCGGGGTTGGCCACCAACCAGTTGGCAGATCTGAATACCATTGCGGGTGTTACTACGTTGACCCTTGCCTCCCCGTTTGTCATGCCAGTCAACGCATTGTCTGTACAATCGGGTAGAAATTGGAACGGCGTGCTTTCTGCCACGCAGGTCGTGCATAGGAAATCGACCGGAACGGGTATGGCGTCTCTCCTGGCCTCTTTTGCAGAGACGTCTACGGCGAGCGGAGGGACTGCATTGCCGAACCTCACGGACAGTGTGTCGGCAGGGGCGGTGCCACAGATGGTACAATCCCTGAGTCAGTTTGACGCCAATGGCTCTGCGCTGAATACGCCTCTCAGTGCACCCTCAACGCAGAGTGTTACCAACAGCCTGTTGAATCCGGATGGCACCCTGAAGAACGGAGTTCTCGTGTCAGGCAACTCGTAGTCGCCTACACGCCTTAAGGGTTCACTGGATGCAAACGGCCGGTTCGTCTGATGGACGAGCCGGTCGTTTTTTGTGCAGTGCAAGGTGCAAAACAGGAGTACACTCATGGTTGCTTTCGATACCTTGGCCTACGTAAAAACGTTACGTAATGCCGGATTTAGCGAACCGCAGGCAGAGGCGCAAACAGAGGCGCTCACGGTTGCCATGTCAGCCAATGCGTTAGCAACGAAGCACGATGTAGAGTTGCTTCAAAAAGAGGTGGAATCCCTTCGGAAGGACACAGAGAACGGACTCACGATTGTGCATACACGGATGGAATCATTCCAGAAAGAAATGGAGAATGGATTCGCGATTGTGCATACACGCACAGAATCACTCCAGAAAGAAATGGAGAATGGTTTCAGAATTGCGCAGGAACGCACGGAATCACTCCAAAAAGAAATGGGGAATGGTTTCAGAATTGCGCAGGAACGCACAGAATCACTCCAGAAAGAAATGGAGAATGGTTTCAGAATTGCGCAGGAACGCACAGAATCACTCCAGAA
>CAIJYR010000239.1 GCA_903824965.1 uncultured Thiotrichales bacterium | reverse complement strand
GATTCATGCAGTTACCAGTGCTGGTTTTGAATTAAAAGCATTTCTGTTTGTCCTGGCTCACAGCTTTCAATTCGCAGCCTGAAATATCATATTTCTTATGCGGTCTTCGTCGCCTGATAGGTGGCAACTTGGGTTAGATATGTTTGGCATGAAGGCAGCACTAGAAACAATCATCTGCAACAATCATTACAACTTTCTCTGTGAGATTACAGCAGACTCCTCCGACGAAGGGATGGAAGAACCACATCGTACCGTTCTATTCCGTATCTGCCAGGAGGCGCTTACCAATGCGGCCCGACACGCCGAGGCCAGCCGCGTCACGATTACTATACAACGCGAGAAAGACTGCTGGGTGCTCATCGTGACCGACAACGGAAAAGGATTTGTAGTAGAGAAGCAGATGAAGTATACTGATTCTTGTGGTCTCAGCAGTATGTGGGGGCGAGTACGGTATCTCGGTGGCGCGTTCAAAATTGAATCCTCCCCTGGGGGTGGAACAAGAATACACGCAACAGTTCCAGCAACGATCCCAAGAAAGGATTCTGATTCAGAAAACTTTCGGATCAGTTCAATAGATTGTGTGTGAATGCATAACGTACTAAATCTGCATTATTAGAAAGATCCATTTTCTCCAGGATATGAGCACGATGGGTACTGACTGTACTGGCGGAAATGCCAAGATCCCGAGCGATACTGTTGATAGAAAGACCAGCAACAAGCTTTAGGAAAACGGAATACTCACGTGCGGTAAGCCTAGCGTGAAGGTCTTTGTTTTTTATAGTGTGCGTAGTATTTTCAGCAATTTTAAGCGCCATTTCACAACTGAGAAAACGCCCTCCACGCACGGTATAACGCATGGCTTCTATGATTTGGGTGGCAGGCATATCTTTCACCGCATAGCCTGATGCACCTGCCGTCAGAAGGCGCGACGCCAGATTCGCATCGTCGTGCAGAGAAAGGATCAGCACAGGCAATGTTGGCTCCTTGTTCTTGACATGCAGCAACACGTCCAGACCGTCCATATCTGGTAGGTGAAGATCCAACACTAGCAGGTCAAATTGATCCTTCGATATCGCATCAATGGTACCCTGCCCAGTTCCACTCTCACCAGCCACGAAAAGCTCGTTGTCAGTCCTCAGAAGCGCCTTCAACCCCTCTCTGAGGATAGCATGGTCATCGGTCAGATAGATTCTAAACATGCTTCATCAATGTCTCTGAGCAACCCCTGCCCTTCAGGGCGGGGAGGAAAGGTGCCGATCTTTCACGACTATCAGCCCTCACAGGAAGCTCGCGAGAAGCCCCTGGCTTTAGCCATGAGAAGGTAAGCGGGCGGTTTCCAAGGGTATGGATAACAGATACACCCAGCGCCTGAGCCGCTTCGCTTATCGATACCACCCCGTCCCATCGGCCAGCATAACATAGATAAAGATAGATTTCTAGCAAACTATTCAAACCTTTATACTGATACGGGAGGCGGGAGGGGTTGGTTTTGACTGGTTTTTGACTTATCTTCGAGGATGCTGAGCAGTTACAAATGCTCTTGCCATGTCAACCAGCCCGTCTAAAAGCAGGGCTTGAACAGGCTTGTGAACGTTGATGTAGTAAGGAGAGCTTGCTGTGCCTGGTGTGTGCTCTATGACCTTCCAGATAAGTGATCTGTGTGATTTGCTGGCGGAGTATCTAGATCCCAGCCAAGTCGCAGAGATCTACCGTGCCTACCTGTTCGGTGCTGAGGCACATGAGGGACAGCGACGCCGTTCGGGGGAACCGTACATCTTCCATCCGTTGGAAGTGGCACGGATCCTAGCGATGATGCGACTCGATCACCACAGCATCGCCGCTGCATTGCTCCACGACGTCATTGAGGACACGGGGACTACCAAAGAGCAACTGGCCGCAGAGTTTGGCCAGCAGGTCTCCGAACTGGTAGACGGCGTGAGCAAACTGACACAAATTCGTTTTGAATCCCGTGCCGAAGCGCAAGCTGAAAATTTTCGCAAAATGCTGATGGCCATGATCCGAGACATTCGGGTCATTCTCATCAAGCTTGCAGATCGTCTGCACAATATGCGAACACTCTCAGCCATGCCGCCCGAGAAGCGCCGTCTCATTGCACACGAAACGTTAGAAATCTTTGCACCCATAGCCCAGCGACTCGGCATTAATGATATTCGATTAGAACTCGAAGATCTGGGTTTTGCAGCACTGTATCCGCTTCGTCATCGAGTCCTTGCGGACAGGGTACGTAAGGCACGTCGGGATCGCAGTGCGACCACGGAAAAAATAGAGACTGCCATCCATCAACGTCTTACCGAAGAAGGTATGGCAGGTCGCGTGGTAGGCAGGGAGAAACACCTATACAGCATCTACCAGAAAATGCGTAGCAAGGGTTTTGCCTTTGCCAATGTGCGTGACCTGTATGCTTTTCGCGTCATGGTTGACCGTGTGGACACCTGCTACCGTGCATTGGGCGTGGTGCACAACCTTTATCGACCCGTGCCTGGTCGGTTTAAAGACTATATTGCCATGCCCAAGGCCAATGGGTACCAATCCCTGCATACCACCGTCATCGGCCCCCACGGTGCACACCTAGAAATTCAGATCCGCACTGAGGACATGGCAAGGGTAGCCGATGTTGGCATTGCTGCGCATTGGCTGTACAAAAGCGGTGAAATCGCAGCCAACCACGCGGAAAAAAAGGTGCGTGCCTGGTTACGCGGCCTTCTAGAGATTCAACGCAGCGCAGGCAATCCCGCTGAGTTTCTAGAACACATGAAGATTGACCTCTTTCCCGATGAGGTGTACGTCTTCACCCCCAAGGGCCGTATCATGGAATTGCCACGGGGGTCTACGCCTGTGGATTTTGCCTATGCGGTTCACACCAACGTGGGCAACCAATGCGTCTCCGCGAAGATCGATCACCAATTTGCACCTCTGCGCACGCCGCTGATGAGTGGCCAACAGGTCGAGATCATCGTCTCCCAGGTGGCCCAGCCTAACCCCAATTGGCTGAACTTCGTCGTGACCGCGAAGGCACGATCGAACATTTGCCATTATTTAAAAAACCTAAAACAGGATGAGGCAAGTACCCTCGGTCGGCGTATGTTAGAAAAAGCCGTGGGTGATCTGTCGCTCACCATGAGTGACATTCCCCCAGGGGGCATGGCTGCTATGGCGAAAGAACTCCACTTGGAAAGCGAAGATATGCTTTTGGCGTCCATTGGACTGGGTAAGCGCCCCTCTGTACTCGTTGCGCGGCGTCTAACCCAGGGCATTGTGCGCTGTGAAGTTCCCATCGTCAGTCAGGAAGCACCGTTCCAACCCCTCATCATCCGGGGAACTGAGGGAATGGTTGTCACGTACGGTAAGTGTTGTCGTCCTATTCCAGGGGATCCGATCATGGGCTTTATCAGTACGGGACGCGGCATTGTTGTGCATACGAGTACATGCAAGACTGTGGCAAGCTATCGCAACCATCCCGAACGATGGGTTGATGTGACCTGGGAAGAGGGCATTGAGAAACTTTTTTCCGTAGAAATCAAGGTCGCAGTGCTCAACCGTCGTGGTGTGCTCGCCACCATCGCGACCAACATCGCTGATTTTGAGTCCAACATCGAGAATATCAACATGGAAGATCGTGATGGACAAAGTTCCACGCTACACTTTACCCTCTTGGTGCGTGACCGCACTCATTTAGCACGCATCATGCGCAGAGTGCGTAGTTTTCCAGAGGTGTTACGTATCAGCCGTATGAGGCGTTAACCCAAGTTTACCAATCACCGATGTCCTTTTTCGGAGTTCTGCGACGGATAAAGATAGACAGCGTGGGTATTGTCAACGATTCCGTGTGGTTCGACCAGTAACCAGAAAAGATACAAAATCTTTTGATTGCTGGCGTGATCCAACATTTTGAGTTTACCTATGATCTGAGCACAAAAATGATAGGGCGACGCCTCATACTAGGCGCAGACAGCCCAACAGAAATAGACAACATGGAATCCAGGGAGCTACTCCGAACAGCAGCAGAAAAAGGATTGATTCTTGATTTCGCAGCCTGGTTCAACCATCGCAAAATGCGTAACATCACCTCCCACACGTATGACCGTGATAAAGCAACACCAAGGCTTTGTCAGCGATGTACAATCTCTTCTTGTGCAATTAGAAGCACGGAATGCCTAATCCTCCCTTGATCGACATTCTCCCTCGTCATCGGGAGATCGTCTTAGAAATCCTACAAAAACATGTACCAAAGCATGAGGTGTGGGCCTTCGGTTCTCGTGTGAAAGGGATAGCCAAGGAGTATTCTGATCTAGAACTCTGTATTGTCACTGATACGCCACTGAGTATTATGGTACTGGGGGCATTACACGACGATTTCATTGACTCAGATCTGCCATGGAAAGTGGATGTGGTGGACTGGGCGACCACGAGCGCGTCGTTCCGCGAAATCATCGATCGGGATAAGGCGGTGGTGCAGGAACAGGGCGGTTCTAAGAGTAGTTTCGGGTAAATCTTGCGGAATGGTGATGTGTATATTCCTCCTCCACCAAGTGCAAAAGTGTCCTGTCTTTATGTTGCTAGGCTCATGCTGGACTTGCTTCAGCCAGTTCAGTTGCTTATTTAGCAGACAAATCTCACCGAACAGGCGCTCCTGATCACTCCGTTCTGCTACGCTTCCCCTAAAAGAAGCGTGTAGCTTGTTCCTGAATCTCATGTGTGCTCAATTAATAATACGGGCGAAAACAATAAATTACCGTACAGGCTCATTTTGTAAGTTGCACAGGTCAGTTGACTCTTAATGGGTGTTCAAGTTCTCAAAATACTATTTTTTTCTCTATGTGCGTCATCGTACAGAGCACGGAGCATGAACCTAGGATAGTAATGCAATTGCCTCGGATACATTCTATAGGCCGAAGTAAGGATCAGCACAACTTAGGGATTGGTCGGTTGCACCGACTCAATCTTTTCTTCAATCATACTAGGAAACGCAAAATGAACAAAATCGCAAAAGTGACAAAGCCACTTGCGTGGCCATTGGTAATCATGATGACCACTATTCTAGCAGGATGTGGTGGTGGCGGAACCCAAAGCTCACTGTCACCCTCGACACAAGGTGGCAATGGCAGCGGAGCACTAGGTGCCAAGAACGGTAAAGACATCACCATAGCGGTGTCGGATCCCTCTACAGTGAGCTCCTATTCGATAGTGCCTGCAACATCTGCAATTACGGTATCCGGCACCTATCCACAACTGGTCGCGCCGGTGCTGACTGGCGACGGATTCATCAATGTGGTCAATAACGGCAATGCTCACGTTGCCGCGACTCAAACAGGAGCTGGAACACTCGCGATCGTCAATAATGGTGCTGTGCTCAGCGCAACCAATACGGGCAGTGGTGTGATGACGATTAACAGCACGGATGATGCGGGTGCTGTAACTGTTACCAACACCGGTAATGGCAATATCACAGTGAATGCGACGCCCTCTGATGCGGTGCTCACGCTCACCTACACCGATGGTTTGAGCCACACTTACCCTGCGACTGGTGTTGCACTCGGTGCTAGCCTCGGTGTCAGTAGCAATTCCAATATTCATGTGAGTGGTGCCAATGGGGGCAATGTAGCTTCCGTATTAACCGACCCCTCTAACGTCGGCTCCATCACCGTAATGAACAATGGTGCTCATGTTGCGGCTACTCAAACTGGCGCAGGCGCGATCAACATTACCAACAATGGTCAGGTGATGGCTGCGACCAATACCGGCACGGGTACGATGGCGATTAACAGCACGGATACGGGTGCGGTAGCCGTGACCAGAACAGGAAATGGCAATACTACAGTGACTGCATCGGGTTCCACTCCGCTTGCCCTCTCCTTCCTGGGGGATGGTGACGTCGTTTACCCTGATATCAATGGGGCCGCACTCGGCAGTAGCCCAGGCTCTAGCGCCAGTAGCAATATTACCGTATCTGGTAGCCATGCGAACGATGTAGCCCCAGTGCTTACTGGCAACGGCTCCATCCATGTGGTCAACAATGGTGCCCATGTTGCAGCTACTCAAACCGGCGTGGGAGCGATCAATATTGTCAACAATGGTCAGGTCATGGCCGCAACCAACACCAGCTCTGGCGTAATGACGATTCACAGCGACGCCACTGGTGCGGTGGCCGTTACGAAAACGGGGAGAGGCAATACCACGGTGAATGCAACGGGTTCATCTGCGATTGCATGTGTTTACACCGATAATGTTGACCACAACGACCTTGCCAATGTCGCCAACCCCGCTTGTGTGGATGCTGGTGCAGGAAACGCAGGAGTTGGGACCAGCCTCGGAAGTAGCGGCAGTAACAGTAGTTCCGTGGGTGGCAGCAATGCAGGCGCTGTAACCACAACGATTAACGACCCAACCGGCGTAGGACGTATCTAACCCAAGTTGCCACCTATCAGGCGACGAAGACCGCATAAGAAATATGATATTTCAGGCTGCGAATTGAAAGCTGTGAGCCAGGACAAACAGAAATGCTTTTAATTCAAAACCAGCACTGGTAACTGCATGAATC